>JAABTR010000242.1 GCA_011389755.1 Deltaproteobacteria bacterium
TCCCAAAATAAGAGACAGCGTGATTCGGACAAGGCGCGCAAAAAGCGCGAAAAAGATGAGCGGCGTCAGGCCCGACGAGAGCAAGGCCCCGTGCCTGACGAGCTCATTTCTGCAGAAGAGGCGCTCGGCACGGCGCCCTCACCCCGTGAGGCGATGAGAGACATGGAGGTGCGCGCTCGCACTCCGGTGTCCGCGCCCGCGTTGCCGACGAAGCTGTTCGTCGGTCAGCTCAACTGGGACACCACCGAGGACGTGCTGCGAAAAGAGTTCGCCGCCTTCGGGACGGTCGTCGAGGTCGCCATCGTCATGGATCGGAGCACCGGCCGTTCGCGGGGCTTCGGTTTTGTGACGATGCAAGATCGAAGAGACGCCGCGAGCGCCATTGAGGCCCTCGACGGCGCAGACGTCGACGGAAGAATGATCGAGGTGCGTGTCGCAACGAGTCGTTGAGCGCGATTAACGTCTGGTCCCACCGCCGGAGCGCCGATAGGGAGTTTTGTTCCCGTCAAAGAAAGGCTTTGTGTTGGGTGCGTTTTTGGCAACCGGGATCAGGGATCGAGGGTTTCGATGACATTGACGATGACCGCCAGAGGGTCGCTTTCATCGCTCAGCGAGTTGATGATGACGGCGGCGGCCAAATCCCGCTTTGCATTGTAGAGCACGTGGCTCGTGTAGCCGAAGATGGCGCCGTTGTGGCCCGTGCCGACGCCGGGAATGTCCAGTAGGCCGAGGCCGAAGCGCATCCCGTCGTCTATCTCTACGAAGTCGCACATCTCGCTGAGGGTGGACGGGCTCAGGATCTTCCCATCGAACAGCGCGTCGATGAACGCGGCGAGCTCGGCAGCGGTCGAGACGAGGCTCCCGGCCGACCAGACGAAGGACGCGTCGTAACCGCTGCAGGGGACCGGTTCGGGGGTGGGGAACCAGTAACCCTCGGCGTACCCTTCGAGGTCGTCTATTCGGTTGGCGAACTGCGTCGCCTCGAGCCCCGCCGGTTCGATGACCTGCGCCGCCACGAAATCCTCGTACGTCTCGGACGTCACGACCTCGATGACGAGCCCTAGAAGCACGTACGCCGTGTTCGTGTAGCCGAAGCCGGCGTCGATGTCCTCTTTTTCGGGGGCGCCCAGGGCGAGGGCGGCGTCGACGAGCTCCTCGGGCGTCCAGACGGTCTCGGGAGCTTCGAGCACCGCGTCTTGAAACGCTTCGCTGTCGTTGAAGTGATCGGCGAGGCCGGCGCGGTGCCTGAGGAGGAGCTCCACCGTGATGAGCTCCCCGTTCGGGACTGAGAGCTCGGGCAAGAGCTCGTCCAGCGTCTCGTCCAGGGCCAGTCGGCCGTCTTCCACGAGCTTCATCACCGCCGTCGCGGTGAAGAGCTTGGTGGCGGAGGCGATGCGGGTCAGGTGCGACGGCGTCATCGCTTCTTTTGTCGCGATGTTTGCATGCCCCGCGGCCAACGCGACCGGGCCCCACTCGGGGTGCACGAGGCCGAGCTGGATCCCGGTGACCTCGTCTCCGAGCGCCCCCTCGAGTTGTCTTTGGATCCTCGCGATCCCGGCCGAGCGCTCGGAGGCGTCGCCGCCAACATCGCAGGCGCCGAGGGCAAGGGAGGCGCCTAGGGCGAGGACTGCGGCAATCGAATTCTTCGAAAGAGGCTGGAGCACGGTCTTTGCCTTTCTTTGAAAGTGGCGCGGCGGGGCGGACCCCGGTTCGTGCAGCTACAGCTCGGTCGCCTCGATTCGGCGGTTTTTCTGACGGCCGTGTGGGGTGTCATTTGATGCGATGGGGCGTTCCTCGCCGTACCCCACCGCCTGGATGCGTCCGCCGTCGATACCTTGGGAGATCAGATACTTGCGGCAACTTTGCGCCCGATTTTTCGAAAGTGACTTGTTGCTCTTGGGGCTGCCGACGTTGTCTGTGTGTCCGGAGATCTCGATGCGCACGGAGGGCTTGTGCTTCATGTACTCGACGACCCGATCCAGCTTTGGGTACGACTCGGGGCGCAAGGTGGCCTTGCCCGTGTCGAAGCGCACCCCCGCCAGCACGAGCCCGTGCTCCTCTTCCTTGGTTTCCTCGAAGCGTTTGTAGCGCAAGACCAGCCGGAGGGTCTGGTTCGGCTTATCGCTGACGGGGAGCTTGGCCGCGATCTCTCGCCGGCCGAGGCTGAGGTAGACCACCTCATAGGTCTGACCCACCGGGACGAGCACCTCGGCGTAGCCCTTGGCGTCAGTCTCCTTGGTGTAATAGTCCTCACCCCTCAAGTTGGAGAGCTTGATCACGATGCCCGGGATGGGGCCTTGGTTTTTGTCGAGCACGGTGAACTTGAGCGCGGTCTCGGTGGGCGTCGGTTTGATCTGCGACGGCTCCACGCCCTGATCGAGGCCTCGAGTCTCGGTCTCGTTTTGTTTGAATTCCTCCGCGTCGCTTACCCGAGGTTCTCCGGATGGTTTGGCGGTTTCCTCGTGTGAGCCGGTTTGGGGCCCAATTTCGGCGGGCGCGGCGGGCGCACCCGCTGCGGGGCTGCTGACCTGCGCGGGGTGCGCTCCCGAGCAGGCGATGAGGGATATCGTCACGCCGGTTACGAGTGCGAGTCTAGTCATTTTTAAAAAACCTCCGCGGTCAAAAAGTGATTCGATTTTAGACTAGCACAAACAGTCGGGACCGCAGCAAAGCAGGATGCGCGAGCGATCACTCTCCGAAATCCAGGCGCACGAGGCGCTGCTCATATCCGTCTTTGGACAGCACAGCTATGGGAAACACGAAGACGTCGACGCCGCCTGGCACGTCGACCCCGACTTCGAACCCGTCCGGGCCGTCTTTTTCTTGCGTCACGCCGTCGCTCCTCAGCTCTCCGCCCCCTTCCAACAAGCCTTTGGCTGAATCCACCGCTTTTCCGCGCAGGGTGATTTTCATCGCAGGCTCGTGATTGTTTCCCTGCGGGAAGATGGAAAACACGTTCGAGACGTCGGCTTTTTTACCTTTTTTTTCGCGGATGCGGACCCGGCAAAAACGCGAGTGAGCATTCGGCAACTCGAACGCGATAGGAGCATCGCCGTTTTTGACCGTCGCCATCTTCTGCCACGTCTGACCGTCGTCTAACGAAAGCTCAGCGACCAGCGTTTTGATGGTTTTATCAGCTGACCAAGTTACCGCAATCTGACTTCCAGCGGTGAACCGCTCTGCGAGGCGCGGAGACTTTATACGGATGGCGCTGTTTGAAGGCTTGATGCGAAACGGCCCGACGTCTCGCGGAGCTTCTCCGAAGTAACCTGTGATCCGCATCACGGCCTCGTCGGATTTCGTCCACGGCAACTTCCAGGGGACATGGCCCCAAAGAGGCGATGAATTGTCGACACCAAACAGATTCTCCCAGTTTTGACCTCCATCTGCAGAATAGTACAAAGTGACGTCGGACAGATTGTGGGTCGTGAAATGGATGGGAATGTGAGCACCAGCTAGGTATTCGGCGTCCTGGGCAGGAGAGTGAATAAAGATCTCCTGAGAGTCCTGTGTTGATTCATCGGGGTCCGTCGAGATGGCGTCCTCGCCGTGCACAAAAATGGTTGCACTGGCGGACACTGCGGACAGGTTATCGTCGTCCAGCGCCCGGGCGCTGATGACGTGCTCTCCAACGGGCGGGGTCCACACGAATTCGACGGACTCGGTGTCGAACGCCTCTATGCAGTCTTCACCATCATACAGTTCGACCTTGACGATGTCGCCGTCCGGATCGCTGGCTTTGACCTCGATGACAACCTCTTCACCCTCTTTAATCGTCAAAGATGACCGCGGAGATGACAGTTCGACCATGGGGGGTATCATCTCCGCGCTGAGCACCGAGACGAACAGCGGCGCAGATTCTGTCTTGCGCAGCTTGTCGTCGGTGGCGACGGCGGTAAACGTGTAGCCGCCTGCCGCGAGCCCGTCCAGCTCGACTTCGTAGGGCGGCGTTTGCGACTGCCCTATCTTCAGCCCAGAGGAAAAAAATTCAACGCGCGTAACCGTCCCGTCGTAGTCCACCGCGTCCGCCGCCAGCACAAAAGGCGCCTCTTCTTGGAGCGATGTCCCCAAGGCCGAAGAGATGATCTCGACGACCGGAGCCTGGTTGGGTGTGTACTTGCCGGCCCAGAAATCGCCGGCCCCGTCGTGGTGGTTCGAGTCCTTCGCGTTCGATGTCACGACGATTCTTGTCTCATCCACCCAGTTGAAGAGCACTTGATTCGACCCTGGTTTTCCCAAAGAGACAAACCCCTGGTTAAAGCAGACCCATCGATCCGAGTTCGCCGAGCCATTGATGCGGTTCACAGATATCCCGGTCTCCTCCCTAGGGAACATCCTCCAATCAAAACTCGAGACGATCTCCAGATCTTCAAACCGCCTGACATCTGTTCCATCGTGGGCAGGCCAACCGTCGAAAAAATGCCGCCCATCAGCAAGCATCGCTTCCTGGCAGCTGTTTCGGTCGAGCTCCGTCGCTCTATCGAGGGTGAGCTCCCCGCCGCCTTTGACCGCGTCTACAGCAAAGATGCGGGAGCGGAATTTGGCGTTGGGATGTTTGGTCCCGGTCCGCAGGACAATGCGCGTTCCATCTTGTGACATGTCGAAGCGCCACGCTTCAATGATGCGGTCCTGCGCCGTGAAGGTCATGAAGTGTTCCGCCTCGCCGCTTTGCCAGTGAACCCGCCATATGGTCGCGGCCCCTTCGGTGTCGTACCCCCCGAGTG
>JAABTR010000243.1 GCA_011389755.1 Deltaproteobacteria bacterium
GCCGGAGGGGGTCTTTCAGGAAGACTACGAAGAGATTATGGCCATTCGCCGGGCTGCGCGAAAAAGAGGCAGCGATGATCATCGAGATTGAGGAGAAAGCGGCCTGCGATCCCCGAGAACACAAGTGGCTCGATCGTATTTTGAACAAAATCGAGGACGGCTGGCATATTTGGGACTTCACCGGTCAAGAGGATTACAAAAAAACCTCTTGGGTGGCCGAGAGGGGCACAAAGGGCGATTCCGTCATGGAGCTTTTCCAAGCCTGCGTCTCAAGGAGTGCGTGGACCAAGTCTATTTGGCATGGAAGACGTGTGAGGGTCACGTGTCACCCTCGGGGTAACAATGACCTGATCCCCCAAAAAGCAGCTCGGCTCGCGGATGAACAACTTGTGATACTCGTGGAAAATCGGGAGAGCGATGGCGACTTCATCCGGCGCGTCGCCAAAGAGCTGGATCCGGCGCTCTTGAACTGGATGAAGCAGGAGCCTCAGCCTTGTCGAATCGATAGTGTGGGTGGCAAAGGCCAAATGAACATCGAAGTTGAAAAATGCGGGGCAAAAGTTCCACGGCCGCGACTGGTTGTCATCGTCGATAGCGATAAGCGACATCCAGATGATACGCCGAGCAAGGAAGCAAAAACGCTAAGGAAAAGGTGCTACGAATCCGGCTTTTCCTGCTGGATTCTCGCCAAGCGAGAATCAGAGAATTATCTTCCGGGCGAACTGCTCCGTTTGAGGCAGGATGTCGGTGCAGACTATCGCATTCGCGTTGATGTTTGGGAACGTCTGACGAACGACCAGAAGGATTTTTTCAATATGAAGGACGGCTTATCAGAAAACCCGAAACCTCAGGAGGAAAAGCTCTTCGGTTCCCTTTCTGAGACCGACAAGAAGGTTCTTTCGAACGGATTCGGCACCCATGTGGCCAAATGTTGGAACGAGCATCGCGGCGACTGTCGAGCTGCGTTAGCGAAAAGAGGGGGGCAAGAACTCATTGAGGGAATCGGGCTGATCAAGAAGGAGGTATGACACCGTGGTGACCATGAAAGGCAAAGGAAAGCGCGCTGAAGTCAAATCCGAGGTCGTGTTTTTGGGTCGATTGCTAGAGCTTGTTCTGGACGGTCGGATGCTCGTGCCGCGTTTCCAGCGCCCGTATGTATGGAGCAACCCCGATATACTTTCCCTGCTCGACAGCGTCTTTTCCGGTTATCCGATCGGTAGCATACTCGTTTGGGAGACAGACAGGATTCTCGAAAGTCTTCCCAAGCTAGGTCCGGTTTCTGTGCAGCGCCGGGAGCAGGGCAACGTCTCCTACATCCTGGACGGCCATCAGCGCATTGCGACACTGCTTGGGACCCTAAAGCTTCCGGAGAAAGAGGATAGACGCCAACTCGGTGTGGACTGGAGAGTGTTTTTCGATCTCAAGCGTCTCAAATTTCTTCACGAGCCCAAGACCGGCGCAGAAGCTCATCATTTTCCCGTTAGCTCGCTGTTGACGACTACCGGCTTTTTGAGCGCCTGCCGCGACATCGAAGAGTATATCGCCGATAAAGAGCTCGTTAGTGACTTTTTGGAAAAAGCAGATCAGCTCGCAAACGCGATGAGGAATTTTCAACTCCCACTCATCAGTGTGAGCGAAACGACAATGGAAAATGCTGTTACGGTTTTCGCTAGGCTCAACCAGAGAGGACGGGCTATCTCGCCGGACCAAATGGTGTCGGCTCTGACTTACAAAGAAGGCGGATTTCAGCTTTCAGAGGAGTTGGACGCCATAAAAGAAGATTTGGAGCGACGAGGTTTCGGAAATCTGGATCGAGTGATCCTGCTAAGGGTCGTCCTTGCGGCCATGAATATGGATATCTATGTAAAAGACTTCGCCGATCTCCTGGTAAAGTCCGAGGTCGCGGGAAAACTGCCTGTGGCTATTGAGGAAGCTCAAGAAGGGATCGAGCGGGCCCTCACTTTTCTAGAAGGGTTGGGTGTGGTCTCGGATCGGCTCCTTCCCTACGGTCTTCAGCTCGTTTTGTTGGCCGAGTTTTTCAGATTGTGCCCCAATCCGTCACAGGAGCAAAAGGAGCTTCTCGAGCGCTGGTTTTGGGTCACCTCGTTTACGGGCTGGTTCGGCGGCGTTAACTCGGCCCAGGCTCGCGCGGCGCTTTCCGAGATCCGAGACCTGGCAAAGGGGGCCAAGGACACGATAACCGTGGTCAATTTAGAAGAGCCGGCGCTGCCTTTCCCGAAGCGCTTCGACGGGAGGAGCGCGCGAGTGCGTGCTTATCTCAATTACCTCGTCTCGCTGGAGCCTTGCTCCTGTGTTGGTGAAAAGCTAGAGCCCGGGCGCCTGCTCTCGGAGCTTGGGCCGAGTGTGTTAGCTTACGTCGTGTCGAGAGGGATATCTGAGGAGTTTACAAAAAGCCCCGCAAATAGGATGTTCGTAGATCGCGGTCACAGGGGGCAAGCCGTCAGTATTTTTGAAGGATACGAGTTGTTGTACGGAATGGAGGAACTAGAAGCTCTTTTTGCTAGCCACGGGTTTGGAAGCAATGCTCAATATTACCTTTCACAGTCCAATCTTTCCCAGCCAAGCTATCGACAAATGCTCATCGAGGAGCGACTGGAGACGCTCATTGAGGGGGAGCGAGAGTTTCTAAAAAATCGTAACGTAACCCTTCCAGAGACTAGAATCGAGGAGACGGTGCGGGACAGCGACGTGTCCGACGAGTGAGCTTGCGCAAGTAAAGCTGTTTCGTCGTCGCTGGCATCGACCTTGAGCCGGCGCTCGCAAAACAGTCTAAACGCTCTTCATCAGACCAGCTCGATCTCCAGGCGGGTCGCCACCGCGGATATCTCGTGAGCCGCGGTGGCGAAGTCGAGCTGCGAGATGGCGCGGTCGATGCGCTCGACGAGGTCTTTCATCTCGGTTTGGGTCAGCGCCGTTTTGACCCCCTTCCAGTGGGACTCGGCCTGCATGTCCCGCTCTTCGATGAGGTCTTTGAGCTGTTGGAGCTGGACATTGAGGGGGGCAGCCGGGGCGGTTGACGCGATCGGCGGCGGGCCGCTGTCGAACGAGGTGCCTTGCTGGATCGTCGAACGGTAATCTTCAAGGGATTTCATGGTGATTTCGAGCTCCTTTCGCGTCCGGTCGAGAGCCTCGGATGTTCCGCGCTCGTCTCGCTTGCCGACGGCCGCCTCGAGTTGTCCGGCGGCTTTGTGAAGGGCCGTGGCGGAGAAGTTGCCGGCGACCCCTTTGAGGTTGTGGGCCAGGTGGCGCGCCTGCTCCCAATCTCCTTGGCTCAAACACCTCGCGATGCGACTCGTGTGATCGGCGTGGGTGAGCTGGAAATCCAGCAAGAGCTCGGCCGCCAGAGTTTCGTTGCCCCCCAGGCGCCGAAGCAGACTTGGGATGTCGATTCCGCGCAGCGTTGAGGGAAGCGCAGGCGGGCTGGACGGGCGCGTCTTGCTTGCAGACGCCGGGGTCGGCCGCGGCTCGACCGCGGGGCGCTCGGGCACACAACTCGGTGGCGGTGAGGAGGCGGTCGATGTGAGCCATTTTGAGAGCGTCTGGGCGATCTGTTCGGGTCGAAGAGGCTTTGTGAGCACGTCGTTCATCCCCGCTTCGAGGCAGGAGGGGCGCACGCTGTCCATGGCGTGGGCGGTCATGGCGATGATCGGGAGATCTTCAAAGCTGTGTCGCTCGCGGATCTTCTTTGCCGCTTGGTAGCCGTCCATCTCCGGCATCTGAATATCCATGAGAACCGCGTGGAAGCGTCCGGCTTCGAGGGCGGCCACAGCCTCCCGCCCGTTGACCGCGACCTGCACCTGGGCGCCGTAGTTTTGCAGGACCTGTGTGGCGATCTGCCGATTGAGCTCGTTGTCCTCGACCAGGAGAACGCGGCGGCCCGTGATGACGCGCTTGTGTCGAAGGCTCTGGACCTGGGTGGTGGTCCGATCGGGGACCAGGCTTATCTGGGGCTCGAGCCCCTGTCTCCATTCGAAGCGGGCTGTGAAGGTGAACGTGCTGCCCTTACCGAGGGTGCTCTTCGCCGAGATGTTGCCCCCCATCATCGCGGCGAGGCGCTTGCTGATGGCGAGCCCCAGGCCGGTTCCACCGTACTTTCGCGTGGTCGAACCATCGGCTTGAGTAAACTCGCTGAAGAGCTTTTCCAGGCCCTCGGGGGCGATCCCGATACCGGTGTCCGACACGGTGAACTCGACGCTGACGTGCTCGGTCGATTTCTGGGCCAGCTCGGCGCGCACCTTCACGTGTCCCTCCTCGGTGAACTTGATGGCGTTGTTTGTCAGGTTCACGAGGACCTGCTCGACGCGCAAAGGGTCACCGATGACTCCCGCGGGGACGGTCTCGCCGATCTCCACGCTCATGGCGACGTTTTTTTGTTCGGCGAGGCTGCCCAGCATGACAGATAGCTTGTCGAGCAGATCGTGCAGGCTGAAGGAGACCTCTTCCAAGTCGAGGCGGCCGGCTTCAATCTTGGAGAAATCCAAGATGTCGTTCACGATCCCCGTCAAAGATCGAACGCTCATCGCTATTTTGTCGAGGTAGCTGTGCTGAGGGGGCGGCAGGTCGGCCTGCATGGCGAGCTCGGCGAAGCCCAAGATGGCGTTGAGGGGGGTTCTGATCTCGTGGCTCATGTTGGCGAGGAACTCGCTCTTGGCTTGGGAGGCGAGCTCCGCGGCGACGCGCTCTTTGTCGGACTCCTCTTTGAGCTTGCGCTCGGAAAAGTCCACCAAGGAGCCGTCGAAGAATTGAGGCTTGCCCTTGTTGTCGAAATTGCAGCGGGCCGTTATGGCGGCCCAGAAGGTCGAACCGTCATCCCGCTTGAGCTTGGCTTCAAAGCCGCTCACTTGGCCGTTTTGCAGCAGCGCCTCGTTCAGGCGTCGCAGCTGATCTGCGTCTTCGAAGACATCCCGCGTCAAAAAATCGCCTCTTTGGACGTCGTTTTCTCGCCAGCCGAATAGCCGGGCCATCGCGGGGTTGCACCTTATGAGTTTGCCCTCGATGGTGATCTGGAAGATGCCCTCGACCGCATTTTCGAAGATCTTGCGGTACTTCTCCTCGGCCCGGCGCAGCTTGCGGCGAGACCGGGTCAGATCGAGGTGGAAGGCCACTCGTGTGAGGAACTCGTTTTTGGTGATCGGTTTGCGGATGTAGTCATTTCCGCCGACACCAAAAGCGTCCACCAGGTCGCTGTCTTGCCCCTTCGCGGTCAGAAAGATGATCGGAAGCTCTTCCTTGCTGAAGCGCTCGCGGATGCGCCTCGTGGTCTCGTAGCCGCTTAGATTGGGCATCATCACGTCCATCAAGATGATGTCGGGGTGATGTCGATCCAAGACTTCGAGGGCCTCGAGCCCTGATGTGGCCGAGAACACGTGAACCCCGGGGATGCGCAGGTAGCTTCGGATGACCTCGATGTTGATCGGTTCGTCGTCCACGACCAGCGCCGAGGCGTTGCGCATATTGGTTGTGACGTCTTCCGGCTGCCCTCCGGGAGGGATCGCGCGCTCCGAGCTGAGCACGTGCTCAGACAGCGGGTTTTGCCGAAGCATTTTCACAGGCTCACAGGCGGCCAAGAGCGCGTTTTCATCTTCGCCCCGCAAAACTTTTTCGCAGATGGGGACGGTGAAACTGACCGCTGCCCCTTGATCGTCTTGGGGTTCGACCCGAAGAGCGCCCCCGTGCAGCTCGACCAGGCTCTTGGTAATGCCCAAATCCAGGCCGGTCCCCGGGAGATCGCTTTGGTCTGCGCCGGCGTGTGTGAAGGAGCTTCGTTTGATGTCTCGCTGAAAGCCGCCGACGCCGGTGTCACAGACGCGAATCTCGAGCATGGCGTCGTCCCGCTTTGAGGCAGAGACGGTGATGTGGCCCTCGTCGGTGGACTCTACCGCGCTGCCGAGCAGGCTCTGTAGGATTTGTTCGAGTCTCACCGCGTCTCCGATCACCAGGGGCGCCTCAGGGGGCACCTCGTTTCGCAGCGTCAGACCCTTTTCCTTGGCAGGCGCCTCCAAGTCGGTCAGCGCCGCTTGGGCGAGCCGGCACATGTCGACGGTATCCTTGCGCAGCTGGAAGTCCCGGTGCTTCGAAGTGGAGAAGTCCCGGATGTTGTCGATGAGATCGATGAGCCTCTTGCCGGTGATCACGATGAGCCCGAGATTGTCCATGGCTTCGTCGGGAAGAGGACCGGTGGAGCCGTCGACCATGGAGCCCGCAAACTCGACGATGCGATTTATGGGCGATCGCAGCTCCCGAGACGAGTGTGCGAGGAAGTCGTCGCGCAGCTTGTCGCGTTTTTCGAGCCGCTCGAGAGCCGACGACAGAGCCTTGGTTTTTTCTTGCACCCGGCTCTCCAGCGTGCCGGTAAGCTCTTCGGCCCGGCTGCGGGAATCTTCGGCCTTTCGAATCGCCCCAAGGAGTTGGACTTTTTGAAGACCGAAAGCTTGGGCCGAGGTCGCCAAAAAAAAGGTGACAAGGAAGAAAGTGCCGTCCACGAACAGCTCGAACACCATCGAGCCGGGCTGACCCAGGTGGTGGATGGCATAGAATGAAGTGGCGGCATATGCGGCGGATATCACGGCGGACATCACCAGTGAGACGACAAAAACCCCGTGGGTTACGAGAAAGGTCAAGAACGCAAAGGCACCGAAGCAGCCGAGGAAGCGGAGCTGGCCCATGTGCAACACGAAGAACACAAAAAAACCCGTCCAGCAGGCGTATTGGATGTACGTCACGATCCGAGCGCTGCGGTGGGTCACGGCCGTCAGCGTCGTTATCCCAAGCAAGATCCCCATCTCGATGACGACGGCCGAGACAGCAAACAAAGCCGCGCTTCGGTAGGTGAAATTCGCGAGGCCGAGGGCCTGTGCCGCGATAGCCAGGCCGCAGGTCGCCGCGTAGCCGACAAGGGAGTAGACCACGTCCCGAATCAGCTTTCGTCTTCGCCTGGAGTCTGTGGAGGCGAGGTCCCCGTGGGTGAGCCTTTTTGGCTGAGATGGTCTCAATGGTCTCGTTTCTTTTATCTATCGGAGGTTTACTAAAATGATAGCGTCAAAGCTGGACCCGGCCAGTCAAGGCTGCTTCGCAGAATTTGCGTGCCGCGATGCAGGTGACATCTTTTTTGGGGAAGGAGTTTACCTTCGTCCGACATCTGAAGACGGACGCGACGAACATATCCCATGCCCCGACAGCTTCGAATTCCAAAAGGTTACACGCAGCGCCTGCGCAAAGACGCCGCTGCGGAGCTCGCCAAAAGAGCCCTGCCCGGGGCCCCTGTGTTCGTGTTTGTTTACGGCATCGCACTTTTGGCCACGCCGCTTTATGACGACCACACGGCCTTCGCCATCGGGTGCGGTTTGGTCATGCTCATCGCCGCGGTCGTGCGGACTATCGTCTCTTTGCACATCATCGAGGCCCACCGCCGGGAGCGACCGTTTTCCATGGTGCTGTTCTATCTGTGCACCTACAGTCTGACGGTCTCGTGGGGGGCTCTGTGCTGCGCCGTGTCCATTTGGTACGGGACGTCGGCCGTGGGGATGCTCATCTATCTCATGATGTCCGGTATCGCCGCGGCGGGATCGATCGCGTACACGCCGCGGTTTTCCCTGGGGCGCAACAGCCTGCTCATTTTGTTGATCCCGTCGATGGTGATTCTGTTCGCTATCGATGATGCCAAAGCACCCTTTATCGGCTTTGTCACCTTGGCCTACATGTCGTACTTGCTCGTTCAGATGCGCACCCACTATCGCTGGTACTGGCAGGCGGTGATAGACAACGCGGAGCTGGAGATCAAGACCATCGAGCTCGAGGACAAGACCGAACAGCTCGGCAAGGCCAAATCGATAGCCGAGGCCGCCAGCAGAGCCAAGAGCGAATTTTTGGCCAACGTCAGTCATGAGATCCGAACGCCGCTCAACGGTGTCCTGGGCATGATAGAGCTGCTGCTCGGCAGCGAGCTGACCGCTGAGCAGCAGAGCCAAGTGCGGATCGCCCAGACGAGCGGAAAGACCCTTCTGAGCATCATCGACGACATCCTGGACTTTGCCAAAATCGAGGCGGGGCGCGCCGATCTCCTCCGAGTTCCCTTTGACCTCCAGGTCTGCTTGGACCAGGTGGCGGGGCTTCTGTCCCATGAGGCTTACGGCAAAGGGGTCGAGCTGGTGATCTCCTACCCGCATGACGCGTTGAGACGCTTTTTGGGGGACCCGGGTCGAATTCGACAGATCGTGACGAACCTGACGAGCAACGCCATCAAATTTACCGAGCAGGGCTACGTCCTCATCCGCGTCAGCTCCTGTCAGGAGCGTCCGGGCCTAGCGCGCGTCAGCATCACCATCGAGGACACGGGTATCGGTATCCCGCGAAAACAGCAGGAAAAAATCTTTAGAAAGTTCACCCAGGCGGACGGGTCGATAAGTCGCCGATACGGCGGGACCGGTTTGGGGCTCGCCATCACACGGGAGCTGGTGGAGCTGATGTCCGGGGAGATCGCCGTGCACAGCGAGCCGGGACGGGGGGCCGTCTTCACGGTGTCACTGCCGCTGACACAGGCCAAGCAGCTCAGCGGCCAGGCGGTGGTCGTGCCCGATGAGCTGAGGGACGCGCGCGTGCTCGTCGTCGACGATATGAGCGTGAACCGGGAGGCGGTGGGGTATCAGCTCAAAGCCACGAACCTCGATTACGAAGACGCCGGCAGCGCGGAGGAGGCGCTCATCGCCCTGAAGACGGCGGCCCGGGCGTCGCTCCCATTTACCATCCTCGTCGTGGATTCCGAGATGCCGGGCATGGACGGCGCCGCGTTGGTGAACAAAATCCGTTTTGGAGGCGACACCGGTGTCGAGATCATCCTCGTGTTGGTTCCACCCGGCGGGCTCCACGATACATCCCGCTACTCGGGGCTCGAGGTCTCGGCCTTTTTGAGCAAACCCGTGGGGCAGGATCAGATCGCGAGGTCCCTGCGGGCTGTCTGCCAGGCGAGAGCGTTCGGTTCGACCGAAAAAAACTCGAACGCGGCGATCCGCGTCCCTTCGCCCTTTGGTCAAGAGTCGGCAGCCGATTCCCCGGCAAGCGCGGGCACCTTCGCCCGTGGGGAGTTTAGAGTCCTGCTCGTTGAGGACAACAAAGAGAGTCAGGTCGTCGGGCAACAGATGCTCACGAGGCTCGGGTGCGAAGTCGAGGTGGTCGCAGACGGGCGGGCCGCCATCTCGCGGGTCAGCGAGAAGGAGTTCGATCTCGTCTTGATGGATTGTCAGATGGGCGATATGGACGGCCTGGAGACCGCCCGCCGCATTCGCCTCATCGAGAGAGATCGCGCGCGGACTGCCATCGTCGCCATGACCGCCAACCTCCTGCCCAGCGTCAAGCAAGCCTGTTTTCGTGCGGGGATGGACGACTATCTGAGCAAGCCCATCGAAATGGCCGCCCTCAAGGAGCTCCTGGGCCGCGTCTCCCAGAGCTCTTGATGAGAACAAAGCGGGGCCCATCCTGGGTCTGACGCTTGTGCCGCGGGAAATAAACGAATATCGTGTGAGTCTGATTTTTTGAGAAATGTCTCTCGAGTTCACGAAAAGACACCCCTAGGCGGAGTTTCAATAGATGAGATCAACACGATTCGACAATGACGACACCCAAAGGGCCGCTTTGCGCGGGAGCTCTTTTTTGTGGCACGCGGCCGTCGCGCTGGGACTTTTGTTTTGCGCACAGGCGTGCAGCGGACAAGGGTGCTCGTGCCTCGCGGCCATCCCCGGCGGCTTCCCTTCTGAGGAGCGCATCGGAGGGGCCGTCCAGCTGCACATCACCGACCGGGGCCTCGAGTTCTTCGAACAGAACGTGGACGCTTTGTTTTCGGGTTTCGGCTCCGAGGGTTTGTTTTTTCCGCTCCCGCCCGAGTGCACCGGTGACACGAGGATCTGCTGCCGAAACCCGGACCCGGGCTGCCGCGCCGATCTCGAGCTGACAAGCGCGAAGCTGACTCCCAAGGCTCCGTCTTCCATGGCTTTTCGCCTTCGCTCCAAGCTGCGAACGAGCTCGGATCTGGGGGACTGGATGCCGCTCAAGGTCAGCGCCTTGGGCTTCGGGGTCGACTGCAGGGTCGTGGTCGACACCACGCGAAGCGGCAAGCCCGACCTGCTCTTGAGCGGAGAGCTCGCCTTGGAGGTCGACGAACAGACCGGCACCACCCGGTTGAATGTGTCCCGCGCTGAGCTGTCCGATTTCGATGACGGGGATATCAGTCTGTCGGGCAACTTAGCGTGCAATGTGGTCAACCTGTTCAAACCGATGTTCATGGGGATCATCGTCGATCAGTTCAGCGACACCTTGGGGCAGACCATCGAAGAGCAGCTCTGCCTGTCCTGTCCGGGACAGGACTCGGTGGAGCTCGAATGCGGGGACATGGCCACGGCTTGCCAAGAGGGCAAGTGCATGGTGGGCGCGCGCTGTCTCCAGACTCTGGGAGTCGAGGGGCGCGCCCGGCTGGGAGAGACACTGGAGCCTTTTTCGTCCCGGCTGGTGGATGTTCAGATGGACGCCTCTGCCCTGGCCGGCGGTTGGGCG
>JAABTR010000244.1 GCA_011389755.1 Deltaproteobacteria bacterium
GGAGAGACACTGGAGCCTTTTTCGTCCCGGCTGGTGGATGTTCAGATGGACGCCTCTGCCCTGGCCGGCGGTTGGGCGGAAGTCGGAGACAGCGGGATCGCCATGGGATTTTTGGGCGGGGCGCGGCCGGTGGGAGAGCAAGCCCCCGCGTGCGTCGCGCCCTATGATGTGCCCCCTCCGGAGGCTGCGGTGGTGCCCCGGTCCGAAATATTCTCCGGTCTCGTCGACCCCCCCATCGACTGCGATGTCAGTATCGGCGCGCACCGATCCTTTGTCGAAAGAGCGAGCTGGGCCGCCTGGAAATCCGGGGCCATGTGCGTCGATGTGGCCGGGCCATGGGTAGAGCAGCTGAACTCAGAGACCCTCGGGCTGCTCGTCCCGTCGCTGGAGGATCTGGCCTGGGACGGTCCGGTCCCGATGCTGATCGCGCTGAGACCTAAGAGCCCGCCGAGCGTCGCTTTTGGTAAAAACACCACCAGGCTCGATGAAGACGGTGTCCGGACGATCGACTCGCCCCTGCTCGAGCTGGGTTTTGATGATCTGCAGATCGTGCTGTATGCGCTTATCGAACAAAGACACATCGAGATCATGACCATCAGCGGCGACGTGACGCTCCCGCTGGCGTTCGATGTGGATGCAGGCGGCGGCTTGGTTCCGATCCTCGGGGATCTCGAGCGGGCCGTAAGCGATCTGCGCGTGACCGGCACCGAGCTGCTTGAGGAAGATCCGCAGGTGGTCTCGGCCACCTTCGAGATGGCGCTGAGCTTGGCGACGCCGGCGCTCGCCGGTATCGTCGGCGCGGCGGCGCTGCCCGATATGATGGGCATCCCGCTGTACGTCCCCGAAGGCGGGCTCACCTCGGCGGACGAGGGGGAGTTTTTGGCCGTGTTCGCGCGTCTGGGCGCCCCACAGGCTGCGGCACCCGTAAAGACTCAAGCCGCGCTTTTGTCGCTCGAAGTTCCCCCGACCAAGAGCTTCGCGTTGGACGAGGGTTTCGAGCGCCGAGACATCCCGAAGATGACCCTAAGAGTGTCCGCAGAAAAAGAGAACGGCGCGCTCGTGCCGTCCGAGCGGCTCGAGTGGCAGTACCGGATAGACGGTGGCTTCTGGTCGGCGTTTCAGCGCGCGAGCAGCCTGGAGGTCTCTCCTGCGCTGCTCTTGCTGCAGGCGGTGCACAACATCGAGGTGCGGGCGCGGCAGATCGGGCAGCCCGAGACGCTGGATATGAGCCCGGTGACCCTGGACGTGCGCGTGGACACGGTTGCGCCGGTTTTGGATTGGAAAAATGGCCGCGTGACGGCCCGAGACGCGGTGAGCCCCCCCGAGGAGCTGCGGTACGCCTTCTTCACAGAGGGGACCTTCGACGTCGAGCCGACCTGGGGCGAAGATCCGCTTTTGCCTTCGGGCGCGCGAAAGGTCTGGGTCAAGGACGCCGCAGGCAACGTCGCCGAGCTGCGGCTGCCCAGCGAAGCCGGTGCCGCCCCGGGGGAGAGCTTCGACAACCCCGCCGCATGCGCCGTCGCGCCGGTCGGTCGACGCGGCTGCGGGCCGGGCGTCGCCTTTTTGTTGCTCACGCTCGCAGCGCTCGTGTTTGCGCGGCGGCGCCCCCGCGGTCCGCTTCTCGGGGCGTTTTTTGCCCCCCTGCTCTTCGGCGCGTTCGCGGCTGGGTGCAGCGAAGAGGCCGGGATCGAAGGCGAGGGCACCGACTCGCAGACTCTCCAAGACAGCGACTCCATGAGCGACTCCGATTCCGGGCTCCCCGCCCTGGAGCCCGGCGTCACCGGGAGGTTTTCCGATATGTGCGTGCGGGGCGCGGACGTGTTCGTCAGCGGCTACGAGGCGGAATACGGCGATTTGGTCGTGGGGCGCGCCGCCGAGTCCGGAGACGTCGACTGGAAAATACTCGACGGTGTCCCGGTCGAGGCCGAATCCGTCTACGACCCGGCCGGTTATCGCCGGGGCATCACCGCGGCCGGAGCCGACGTGGGGCGGGACTCCTCCATCGCGGCGGGACAAGGCGGATGGATCTTTGTCGCCCACCACGACGCCACGCAGCGCAGCCTGCGCCTGTCCATTTACGATGTCGATGGCAACGCCTCGTCTTCCTACGCCGTGGACGCACCAGGCGAAGACGGGGAGGCGAGCGCGCGGATAGGTCTTTTCAATTCCCTCGTGTTCGATGATCGCGGCAGGCCCGTCATCGCCTATCTCGTGGCTGACCTCGCAAGGGGTGACGGCACCTTCGCCGGAGAGCTGCGGGTTGCCCGGGCGCGCGTGTCTTCTCCCCGCGCCCCCTCGGATTGGACCGTGGAGGTGGTGGACGAAGAGCCCGCCTCGTGCGCGGGGCTTTGCCCCGAGGGCGAGCACTGCATCCCCGAGGTGGGGCAGCTGGGCGTCTGGACCAAAGAGAGCCGGTGTGAGGCAGCCTCTAGCGACTGCGACGAAGTCTGCGCCGAGGGCTGGGTCTGCGTGGCGCCCGCGGGCACTCCCCAGTGCCTCGAGGAGGCCCCCTCTCCCGCCTCAGAAGGGTTGCCTCAAGGCGCCGGCCTGTGGAGCT
>JAABTR010000245.1 GCA_011389755.1 Deltaproteobacteria bacterium
CCACGAGGTAGTCGACCCCCTTCATGAGATCTTCGTAGGGAGCGCCCCCCCAGTCCTTGCTCACCGCGTCGCAGAACTTTTGCCCGTACCCCTTGGAGCCGTGGAAGTTGATGGCGACCACGACAAAACCCGGAGTGGCGAACATCTGCAGATTCCAGCGCGGATGGAAGCTGTCGCCAAAGGCCCCTTGGGGGCCGCCGTGGATGAGCAAAAGCATGGGGTACTTCTTCTTGGGGTTGAAGTTCGGGGGCAGAAGCTCGAAGCCGTGGACCTCATCTTTATTTGCCCCCTCGAAGGTGAACTCCCCCAGTTTTCCCATCTCGACGCCCTCGAGGGCCGGCTCGGTCAGGTGCGTGATGCGCTCGGGGCTCGCCTCGCCTTTCTTTGCGGCGATGAAGAGCTCGGCCGGCTGGGAGGCCGACTCCCGCAAAAACGCCACCGCCTCGCCCCCACGGGCGAACTGCGGATAGGAGTTTGTGTGCTCCTCCACTATTTTTTTGATCTCACCGCCGGGGACGGTCACCCGGTAGACCGCTTTGCGGCCGCGATCATAGGCGTTGAAGACGATCTCTTCGCCGTCCGGCCTCCAGGCGAGCTGGGAGATGGTGCGATCGAGGCCGCCCGTGAGCGCCGCGTGGGCCCCGGTCTCGCGATCATAGACAAAGATCACCCGGCGATCCGCCTCGAAGCCGGGGCGCTCCATGGAGACGTAGGCCAGGTACTTTCCCCCGGGAGAGTAGACCGGCTCGGCCTCGCCGCCCTTTTTCGCGTCGGTGATATTTCGGGGCTTCTTCTTGCCCGAGACCGGCACCACGAAGATGTCGTTGTTCGTGTTCCAAGCCGGCGTCTTGGTCGCGTTCGAGGTGAAGGCGACCTCTTTGGAGTCGGGGGAGATCGAAAGATCGGAGTAGCCCCCGAGGTCCAAAGGCGGCGTCTGAAAGTCGCCGGGGGTCAGATCCTTCGGCTGCGCGTCCGATCCCAGCTCGGTCCAAAAGACGTGGCCGCGCCGCTCGTCGCGCCACGTGTCCCAGATGCGGTAGAGCAGCTCGGTGTAGATCCGCGCCTTGACCTTGCTCTTTTGTTCGGCTTCGCTCTTTTCGCGATTGCACTCGAAGGTGTCGCACTCGGGGTAGACCTGGGCCACCACCGCCGCGTGCTTTTGGTCCGGAGCCAGGACAAAGTGGGTGATCGGCACGGGCCAGTCGGTCAGCTGGCGGGCCTCGCCGCCTCTCGTGGAGATGCTCCACAGCTGCGCCGCGCCCGACCGGGTCGACAAAAAGACCAGCTCGTCGTCGCCTCGCCAGGCGGGCGACCAATCCGAGGCGTCCGCGTTGGTCAGCTGCCTCACCTTCTTCGAGGAGACCTCTGCGAGCCAGAGCTTCGACGAGCCGGCGTTGGACTCGATGTCGTGGGTTTTGACGACAAACGCGGCCCTCTTTCCGTCCGGACTCAACGAGAGCTGGGACAGGCGCGGGATGGCGAAGAGATCCTCCGGCCTCAAGGTGCGGGCCTGGCCTCGAGGCGACCAACAGACCGCCGCCAGACCGAAAAGCACCACGGCGACACGGGTTACGGCGTTGTTATGTTTCGACTTCATCGGATGCGTTCCTCCTCGGGCGAAAAAGATGCGGGCCGATTTATATCAGCCCTTGGCCGAGGGAGCCACCCGGTACGCGGCCGCCGCCGGTGTTACCGGGCGGAGCTTTCGCAGTTTGAATTCCGAAAGGATTGAGAACGAAAATTGACGGGATCCTCGAAACCATCCTATGACCCCAACCATCATGGGACGTTTTGTCGACGGGCTCAAACACGCATTCGGCCTGGGGGCCGATCCGGCGACCGCCTTCGAGCCCTTGCCCGAGGCGCTCGAGCGGATCGCCGCGTCGGTGGTAGACCGAGGTCTGGAAACCCCGGCTATCATCTTCCTGGACTCGCTGCGTCCCGTGAGCTTCTTCGCCGGCCAGACTCTGCACGCCTTGACGCCGCTGGCAAAGATGGCGGGCTACGCCGAAGGCTGCGAAGAGATCGCCCAAAGCCTCGACGACCGCGAAATGCCCGGGCGACTCGCGAGGCGCATCGAGGAGATCTGCGCCGGGCGAAGGCAGGCGCCTTGACCCCCAAAGGACCAGATGGACCGCAGGTGTTCGCCATCACCGACTGCGGCTCCACCACCACCAAGGCGATCCTCGTCGAGAAAAAGGACGGCGTCTTTCGGGCCACCCATAGGAGCCACGCCCCCACCACGGTGGAGGCGCCCCTCGAGGACATCTCCATCGGCGTCCGCCAGGCCATGACTGACCTTCAAAGCGCGAGCGGTCGCCCGATCTTTAACGACGTGGGAGCCATCGTTCGGCCGGTGTCCGCGGGCCGGGGGGTGGATGCCTTCCTGTCGACGTCTTCGGCCGGGGGGGGGCTCCAGATGGCGGTGATCGGCCTCGTGGGCTCACTGAGCACGCGGGCGGCCAGGGCGGCCGCCCTGGGGGCCGGAGCCATCGTCGTGGACACCTTGGCGTTCGATGATCAGCGCAGCCCCCACGAGCGAATCGAGAGGCTGCGAGCCCTGCGGCCCGACATCGTGTTGCTGGTCGGTGGAACCGACGGGGGCGCCGAGACTCAAGTGGTGGAGCTCGCCGAGATGCTCGCCGCCGCCTCGCCTTCGTCCCGCGCCGGTTACAGCCAGCGCCTGCCCGTGCTCTTCGCCGGCAACGCGGCGCTGCGCCAAACCATAAACAAAAGCCTTGGGGACCACTTCGATGTTTTTCACGAAGACAACGTGCTGCCACAAGTGGATCATCAGTCCCTTCAGGCCGCGCGGTCGCGCATCCACGACCTGTTTTTAGAGCACGTCATGCGCCGCGCTCCGGGGTTCGGTTCCCTGTCCGAGACCGTCGACGCGCCCATCTTGCCGACCCCCTTTGCGGTGGGACGGATCTTGAGCGCGGCGTCCCGCCTTTTTCACCGCACCATCACCTGCGTCGACATCGGCGGCGCGACCACCGACGTCTTCACCGTGAAGGGCGAGCAGGTGGAGCGCACGGTGAGCGCCAACTTGGGCATGAGCTACTCCGCGGCAAACGTCCTGCGTGAAGCGACCACCGACGGGATCGCGCGCTGGATGACCGAGGCGCTGCCCCCGAGGCGCTTGCAGGACGAGATCCTCGGCAAAGCGGTGCGCCCCACCACGCTCCCGGTCACGGCGCTCGAGGTGAGCTTGGAGCAGGCCCTCGCCCGAGAAGCTCTCCGCCTGGCCTTAGAAGCACACCGCGCGTTCGTGCAGACCGATCTGGGCGAACGTTCGGGCGCCGCGCCCGGCCGCGCGTTCGCCCGAGCCCAAGAGACGACCCCAGGGGCGCCCAGCCTGCTCATCGGCTCCGGAGGCGTCTTGTCCCACGCGCCGCGGCCCGAGCAGACCGCCGCCATGCTCATCGACGCCTTTTTGCCCACCGGGGTGACCGAGCTGGCCAGAGACAACTTTTTCATACTGCCCCACCTGGGCGCCTTGCTCGAAGTGCATCCCCAGGCTGCCGTGGAGGTGTTCGAGCGGGACTGTCTGACGCCGCTTGGAGCCTGCGTCGCTCCTTTGGGCTCGGCCAAAAGACAAAAGAAGCTCCTCCAAGTGGAGCTGTCTCGCGGGTCCACGAGGACCGCCGTCGAGCTTCGCGCCGGTCAGCTGCTCCGCCTTGAAGTTCCGGGCGACGGCCCGGTCCGTCTGCGCATTTCTCCCGAGCGGGGCATCGACGTGGGCGCGGGCTTTGGCCGGCGGCTGGAGCGCTGGGTCGATCCTGGGTCGGTGGGCGTCGTGCTCGACGGCCGAGGCCGCCCCCACATCGACTGGCCCACCGACCCGGCCGCGCGACGGGAAGCCGTCATCCGCTGGCAAGACGCCTGGAACCCTTCGCCGAGGGCGCCGCAATGAAACAAACCGTCTCCACCTTTGCCGCACAACCGAGCCGCGCCCTGACGCGGACGCGGCTCCTGCCGGTGGACGGCGAGGTCCTCGTCTCAAAGGGCGACGCCGTGAACATCGACACGGTGGTCGCTCGAGCCCGCATCCCCGGGCGCGTCGAGGTGGTGCCGGTTGGGGCTCGGCTCGGGATACCTCCCCACGAGCTCGAGCGAAGCTTGGCGATCCGCGACGGCGAACCGGTAGAGGCCGGCCAGCTCTTGGCCGAGCACCGCGGGCTGTGGGGGCTGTCGCGAACACGGGTGCTTTGCCCTGCGAGCGGCGTGATCCTCTCCCATTCGGCGGTCACCGGGACCGTGATTATCGAGGGGCACCCGACCGAGCAGCTCCTGCGGGCGTTCGTCCAAGGGACGGTCCGCCGCGTCTTTGAAAAGCGCGGCGTCGTCATCGAGGGCGCCGCCGCGGTGGTGCAGGCCGTGGTGGGAGTCGGACCGGACGTCGTCGGTCCTCTCGTAAAACTCGGGCCTCAGGGAAATAACCTGAAAGGCTCGGTCGTTTTTATCCCCGGACGAATAAAAAGAGAGACGCTGACCCTGCTCGCCTCCCAAGAAGCGGCCGGAGCCGTGGCTGGTTCCGTGCATTCCGACGATCTGATGGAGTTTCTCGGGCGATCCATCGATCCGGCCTCGACCGTGGACGTGGAGACTCCGCTGACCCTCGCGTTCACCGAGGGGTTCGGCGATTATTTGATGTCGAAGCCTCTGTCGGCTGTGCTCGAGAGTCTGAGCGGGCGACTGGTGGGGCTGTGCGGCCGGACCCAGGTGCGGGCCGGCGCGCTCAGGCCCGAGCTCGTCGCCGCGCCCAGGCAGACAACGCCTCTAGAAGACTCTATAAATAAGGAGGGAGCTTTCCCCGTGCGCATCGTGCGCGGCCCCGATTTTGGAAAGCTGGGCAGGGTGGTCGAGGAGCCTCGCGCCCCCGTGATCTTCGAAAGCGGGATAGGCGCCTTGGCCTACGTGCTCGAGTTGGAAGACGGACGCCGGCTGGCGGTGCCGCGCGTCAACATCGAAAAAATGGTCTTGTCGAAAGGTCAATAGCGCTAAGACTACCAGGTGAACGAAGCCGACGGCGCACGCGAGACATGAAGCTCATCTACAAAATTTTGCTGCTGACTTTTTTGCCCCTCTTCGCGATTATGGCGCTCATACTCGGCGTGCACTCCTTCCAGGGCATGCGAGCCTTCCAGCGGCAGGCCAACGCGCTCCTCGACAGCGAGCTGTCTCAGATGACCTTTCGCTTCGAAGCCTTCTTCGAGCCGCGCACCGCCGTCCTCGAACATATGACCCGCCTGCCGCTCGCTCATGGAGATGGGGCCGAGCAGATCGTGCGCCTTTTGTCCGAGCAGCTCCGGGCATCACACGGGCTGTTCGAGTCTCTCTACTACCTGGATGACCGAGGTCTCTTTCACGCCGCGGACGCTTCCCACTTCACGCTCCCCGATGAAAAGCTCGCACAGGCGCTCGAGGCCCATGGAGTCGCCGTCAGCAGCCTGATGCTCAGCCGCAAATCCAGCCGCCCCATCGTTGTCTTGCTGGTCGCGGTGCCCGGAAAGAAAACAGCCGTCGGCGGCGCCATCGTCATGGACGATCTCTTGCGAGAGGTGTCGCGCTTCCAGGTCGCCCAGTCCGGCTTCGCTCTCCTGACAGGCGGCTCCGGCCGGCTCCTGGCCGGCAGGGGGATCCGTCCGCCGGTGGGATCTCGCCTGGGGCTCATGCCATCGCAGGTTGCATCCGAGGGGGTGATCCGGGAGTTGGCCGCGCAGATTCAAAAAATCCCGGCCGGACGGGTCGAAATCGAACTAAAGAACAAAACTTTTGTCGTCGCCCACCAACAGCTGCCCGTCACCGGCTGGAAGCTGGCAGTGGTCCGGGCCAAGTCCGACGTGCTCGTGGGAACCGAGGGCCTCATCCACACCGCGTTGTTCATCCCCGGGCTCTTGCTCGCGATGGTGCTGGTCATGGGGTACGGGATGAATCGGGCTCTTCTGCGCCCGCTGCGGACCCTCATCATGGCCTTGCGCAAGCTGGGCTCCGGAGACCTGTCGACGCGTTCCAGCACCGGCGCCACCGGCGAAATCGGAGAGCTCGAGGCGTCGTTCAACCGCATGGCCGACCGGCTGCACAGCGAGCTGCAGGCCCACGCACAGGCCGCAAAGGCCTTAAGGGAGAGCGAGAACCGATACCGCACCCTCGTCGAGCTCTCGCCGGTCCCCATCATCGTCCACAGCGACGGGATCTTCCTCTACGTCAACCCGGCAGCCGTCGCGCTGCACAACGCTTCGTGCGCCGAGGAGCTCATCGGCGAAAAACTCGAAGAGCGGGTTCACCCAGACGACCTGGAGGTGCTGCGGGACTCCCTGAACGCGCAGACCGAACACCCCACCCACGCCCACCTGCGGATCCGCCGCTTGGACGGCAGCCTCATCCACATCGAGGCCACCCGCATCACCGCGCCGTTCGGCGGTTTTCCCGCCAAGCTCGTCTTGTGCGCCGACGTGACCGAGCGCAAGCACATGGAGAAGGAGCGGCGACGCCTCGAAGAGAAGGTGCAGCACGGCCAAAAGCTCGAGAGCCTCGGGCTGCTCGCCGGGGGCATCGCCCACGACTTCAACAACATGCTGGCGGCCATTTTGGGAAACGCGGAGCTGGCCCTGTGCGACCTCGCCCCCGACTCTTTGGGCCGCGACAACTTGAAGCAGCTCGAGCTGGCCGCGGTTCGCGCCGGAGAGCTGACCTCCAAACTTCTGGCCTACTCGGGCAAAGGCCAGTTCGTCACCGAGCCTCTGAACCTGGGCGATATCGTCATAGAAGTCAGGCAGATCCTCGACGCCACGGTGACCCACGCCGCCGAAATCACATCAGACATCGAAGATGAAGGCTACGCGTTCGACGGAGATCCGACCCAGATCCGGCAGCTGGTCATGAACCTCATCACCAACGCCGCCGAAGCCATGGAAGCCGGCAAGAGAGGCGAGATCTTCATACGGACAGAGGTTAAGCGGCTCAGCGCCGACTTCTTGAAGGACACCTACCTTCGCCAGACGCTTCTGCCCGGCAAATACGTCTCCCTCGAGGTGCGCGACGACGGAATGGGCATGGACGAAGAGACTATCTCGCGCATCTTCGACCCCTTCTTCTCGACCAAGTTCATCGGCCGCGGGCTCGGTCTCGCGGCCGTCATCGGCATCGTCCGAGGGCACGGCGGCGCCATCAAAGTCGACAGCTCTCCGGGCAGCGGGACCACCTTCACCCTGGCATTCCCCTGCTACGAGAAGCGCGTCGCGCCGACCCAGACATCCCAGCTCCCCTTGGAAAACTGGAGCTCGAGCGGCACCGTCTTGTTGGCCGACGACGAGCGCGAGGTGGCCGCGGTGGTCCGCGCCATGCTCGAGCGGGCCGGGTTCGATGTGGTCCTGGCCGAAAACGGCAAGCAGGCGGTGGAACAGTTCGAACGCCACAAAGAGAGCATCGTCCTCGTGGTGCTCGACCTCACCATGCCCCGCATGAACGGGAGGCAGGCTCTGATTCAGCTCAGATCCCGAGCTCCGCACCTCAAAATCATATTGTGCAGCGGCTTCAACGAAGAGCAGGTCTTTGGCCGGTTCAAAGAACCCCCCAACGCGTTTTTGCAAAAACCGTTCACCATGAAGAAGCTCATCTCCACGGTGCGGACCGTGCTCGAGGACGACCCGACCTGACAATCTGCGATCGACGCGTCGCGATGGCGGATCGCGTCGCTTTTTATGAAATTTCGTGGCAATGTGCCCACCATGATCGATCCTAAAACCAAAACATTCACCACGGCGCCCGATCACCAAGGGCAGCGGCTGGACGCTGTGCTGCGCGGGCTTTTGGCCGAACCCTGGTCGCGGGTGAGGCGCTACATCGACACGGGCAAGGTCTTCGTAGACGGCCGGGCGTGCTGCGATCAAGGACATCCTTTAAGCGCCGGGCAGACCCTCGTCTTGCAGCCCGACGCGCCGAGGCCCCCGGCGCGCAAATCCTTCTCGAGCGACTGGATCCGGTACACGGACAACCATGTCATCGTGGTGGACAAGCCAGCCGGGGTCAGCACGGTGCCGTTCAATCGACAAGACTCCAATGATATCGAAAGCATGGAGCACAGGCTGCGGGCCTACCTGCAAAAGAAACGCCCCCTGCACACGAAGCGCCGCGGCGCCCTGCCCTCGCTCCTCGTGGTTCACCGGCTCGACCGCGGCACCTCCGGGCTCTTGGTGTTCGCCCGGTCGATGCAGGCGCGAGCCGGGCTCGCCGAGCAGTTCAAGGCCCACACCGTGCACCGCCGCTACCTCGCGCTTGTCCACGGTCACGCCCCCACCAAGACGATCCGCTCCCATCTCCTCGAGGACCGCGGAGACGGAATTCGCGGCTCGTCCGAGACGTCGCCCCACGGGGGGGTGCGTCGGTCCAGAAAAGGCAAGCTCGCCATCACCCACGTGACCTGCGTCGAGCGGCTCAAAGGAGCGAGCCTCGTCGAGTGCCGCCTGGAGACCGGTCGCACCAATCAGATCCGCATCCACATGGCCGAAGCCGGCCACCCCCTGGTGGGAGAGACCATCTACCTGCGCGGGTACTCAGGACCGATCATCGAGTCGCCCCGCCTCATGCTCCACGCCGCCGAGCTCGGCTTCATCCACCCGATCACGAGCCAGCCACTTCGCTTCGAGATCCCCCTGCCCCAGCCGATGGCCGAGCTGGTCGCTTCGCTTCGCCCCTAGAATCAAAGCTCGGCTGTGCTAGTGCGCCTCGGCCCAGTTGTGTCCGGCGCCGACGTCGACCTCCAGGGGCACGCGCAGCTCGAGGGCGTTTTCCATCTCTTCGCGGATGAGCGCGATCGCCGCGTCCACGTCGTCTTCGGGGACTTCGAACACGAGCTCGTCGTGGACGGTGAGGATCATGGCGGCCCGGGGCAGCTCTTCGGTGAGGCGCCTGTCCACGTGGATCATCGCGAGCTTGAGCAGGTCGGCGGCGGTGCCCTGAATGGGGGTGTTGCGGGCCATCCTCTCGGCCTGGCCCCGGACGCCCTGGTTGCGGGCGTCGATCTCCGGCAGGGGGCGGACCCTGCCGAGCATGGTGCGGACCATTTTTTCCTTTTTGGCGGTCTCGATGGTCTCGTCCATGAAGCGGTGCACGCCCGAGTAGAGGCGGAAGTACTCGTCGATGAACCTTCGGGCTTCGCCTCTTGGGATATTGAGCTCCTTGGCGAGGGAGAACGCCGTCTTGCCGTAGATGACACCGAAGTTGACCGTCTTGGCCTGGGCACGGTGCTCGTAGGGGACTTTTTCATCGAGGCCGTACCCGAAGATGGCCCTCGCGGTGCGCTCGTGGACGTCGTCGCCGCTGCGAAACGCCCGAACCAGCTCGGGGTCCTCGGACAGGTGAGCCAGCACCCGCAGCTCCACCTGGGAATAGTCCGCCGAGACGATGCGGTGGCCCGGCCGCGCGATGAAGGCCTTGCGGATGGCGCGCCCCTCTTCCGTGCGGATGGGGATATTCTGCAGGTTCGGGTTGGAGCTCGACAACCGCCCCGTGGCGGTCACCGCCTGGTTGAAGCTCGTGTGGATGCGCTTCGTGACCCCGTTGACCAGCTTGGGCAGCGCGTCGACATAGGTGCCCTTGAGCTTGGACAAGATCCGGTGGTCCAGGAGCAATGACGGCAGCTCGTGCATGGGCGCGAGCACCTCGAGGACCTCGGAGTCGGTGGAGTAGCCGGTCTTGGTCTTGCGCTGAGGCGGCAGGCAGAGCTCCTCGAAGAGGATCACTTGCAGCTGCTTGGGGGACGCCAAGTTGAAGCCGTGACCGGCCACGGCGCAGGCGCGCTTTTCGATGAGGGCGATGCGATCGGCGAAATCCCGAGACATGTGTCCCAGAAGCTCGATGTCCACGGTGATGCCTGCGAGCTCCATGCCGCACAGCACCCGAGCCAGCGGAATCTCGACCTCGTGGAGGAGCTTTTCAGCCTCCGCCTCCTTTACGGCGGGCCCCATGCGATTGGAGACCGCCAGCGCCACCTCCGCGTCCTCCGCGGCGTACTTCGTGGCGTTTTCGACCCCCACCTCGTCGAAGGTGAGCTGAAAGCCCCTCGTCTTCTCGGTCACCTCGTCGTAGGTGATCATCTTGCGACCCAAGTACTCCTGAGCCAAGACGTCCAGGTTGTGGGTCCTGTTCTCCCCCCGAACGAGGTACGAGGCCAGCATGGGGTCGAAGACCACGTTGCGGATGTAGATGCCGCATTTGCGAAAAATCGTATCCTCGTACTTCACGTTCTGGGCGATGACGCCGATGGACGGATCCTCCAGAAGCGGCCCCAAAACCCTGAGGACCGCGTCGTGAGACAAGTTTTCGCCCTCTTTGTGGGCCACGGGGATGTAGACCGCGGCGCCCTCTCGCCAGGCCAGAGCCACCCCGACGATCTCCGCGCACACCGCCTGCTTCGCCGTCGTCTCCAGGTCCACGGCGAAGCGACCGACCTTCCGGATCTCGGCGGCCACCTCTTCGAGCCGGTTCAAGGTGGTGATGGTCTCGTAATCGGAGCGAGGCGCCTGCTTTTCAATGACCGGAGCTTTTTTTTCGCCCCCTCGGGGGAAAAGCCGCTCGGCGAGCTTCGTAAACTCCATCTCCTCGAGCACCGGGGCGAGGGTCTCCTCGCGCGGACCGTCGTACCTCGCGAACTCGGGCGCCAGCTCCACCGGCACCGCTTCGCAGAGCGTCACCAGCCTCCGCGACAGCCGCGCCTGCTCGGCGTGCTCCATAAGCTTTTTCGAAGTGGCCTTGGACTTAAGGGACGGCGCCGCGGCCAAGAGGCTCTCTAAGTCGCCGTACTCCCGAACGAGCGGCGCCGCGGTCTTTGGGCCCACCCCCGGCACGCCGGGGATGTTGTCCGAGGAGTCCCCCATGAGCGCCAGCAGGTCGCCGAGCTGGGCCGGCGTCACGCCCCACTTCTCCTCCACGGCGGCTGCATCCCACAGCTTGTCCTTCATGGTGTCGTAGACGATGACCCCGGGGCCGACGAGCTGCATCAGATCCTTGTCCCCGGAGACGATCACACACCCGAGCCCCTGCTCGCGAGCCGCCCGCACCGCCGTGGCGATGAGGTCGTCCGCTTCGTAGCCGTCCTTTTGGAGCATCGGGATCCCGAAGGCCTCGATGAGCTTGTTGACCAGGGGAAACTGCACCACCAGATCCTCGGGCGGCGGCGGCCGGTTCGCCTTGTAATCGGGGTAAAAATCTTTGCGAAAGGTGGGCGTCTTCGAGTCCATGACCGCCGCCAGGTGCCGCGGCTGCCATTTCTCGTAGAGCGACGTGAGCATATTCGAGACGCCGAAGACCGCCCCGGTGGGCGTCCCGTCGCTCTTCGACAAGAAGCCCACCGTGTAGTAGGCGCGGAAGATAAATGAGGAGACATCCACGAGAAAGACGACGTCCTCGGCCCCTTTTTTCAAGGTCGGTTGTGTCATGAAAATGGAACTATCAGCAGGCCGCAGGGTCGGTCAAGCCGGGCATGACACGCGGCGCATGGGGGTGCAAGCGAGGCGCAAGACGCCTCCGTCTTCGACCAAGTCGAACGCGACGATGCGACCATACGGCTCGGGAATGCGCTGGTCGGGTCTGAAGATCCCGCGTCACGTGCAGGCGCCAGTTGCCCGAAGGGGTGCGGCCGTTCGAACAAAATGAAGGTGCATTTTTTCCAAATCCGGACGGAATCGCCGATCTTTGAAAACCGACAAGGCCGGAAACGAGAATCACTTTTCTCGGAAATATGATTCTGGATTCCTGTAGTCAAAAAGTCGGTTTTGTGTTTCACACGCTAAATAACGCGAGTAAAACAAAACCGATCGCCATGAAGAACAAACCCCAGGCAAAACAAGAAAACCTCGAGCGACTCCAGCAGTCGCAGCACCCGCACTGCATGATCTGCGGAGCGTCGCACCTGGGCCACAAGCTCGAGTTTCGCGTCTCGCCCGGAGGCGGCGGCGTCGAAGCCTGGTTCCTGTGCGACGAGGCTTTGCAAGGCTATTCCGGGATGCTCCACGGCGGCGTGGTCTCCACCCTGCTCGACGCGGCCATGGCCAACTGCCTCTTCGCCCACGACATCGTGGCCGTCACCGGAGAGCTCACGGTGCGCTTTTTAAAACCGGTGACCATCGGGCGCTTCGCCAAGGTGCGCTGCTGGCTCAAGACCTCCAGCTCGATGCTCTGGGTGCTCGGCGCCGAGCTGGTCCAGGACGAGGAGCTTTTGGCCAAAGGCACCGGCAAGTTCCTGCGCAAAGACCTGCGGACCCCCGCGTCCGTGCCTCGAGACGACACCGGCGACACGGCGCGGTCATGAAGAAAAAAAACGACCGACACAAAGACCTCGCGCAGGGAATCTTCGAGGCGCTCCGAGATGACGAGGCGCCGTGGACTGGCCGGCTCGCAAGGCTCAGCGTGGACGCCCTCCTCGAGCGCCGCGTGGGCGAGCTCGTGGACGCCGAGACGATCGTCGCGGCCTTGGACGCCGCGCTCCAGCCAGAGCCGGTGAAGCAGGCGGTGGAGCGGGTGGCGGTCCCGGCCTGGTCGAGGGAGCGGCGGCGGGCGAAGCTCTCGGGCGAGGCGCCCCGGGTGTTTCTCACCCCAGCTGCCGCGCACGATCTCGCAGCCGCGCTCGCAGAGCCGGTCCACGTCTCCGGGACCATCGTCCGCGAGATCGTGAGCGCCCCTGCGGTCCGGGCCCTCTTAGGCGCCCTCATCCAGGAGACCCTCGTCGATTTCGTCTCCCGCGCGCCGATCCCGGGTTTGTCCAAGGCGATGAACCTCATGAGCCGGGTGGGCCGCAAAATGGAGAGCCAAACCGAGCGCCATATCCGCGACTTTTTGGACAAGTCGATGGCCCGCATCACCGCCCGAGCCGCCGAGCTCGTCTCCACCGACGCGAACCGAGCCCAGCTCGGGCAGCTGCGCGCCGCCATGGTCGCCCAGGCCCTGGGCCGCCCCCTGAGCGCCTACTACGAGCGCATGTCCCCGCCGCTGAGGGCCATCTGGGAGCACCTGCCCGACCTCATCGCCCACAACCTGGCCCGCCCCGAGGTCAAAAGAGCCATCGACGAAGAGGTGCGGCTCCTTTTCGTCCGCGAGGGCGGGCGCACCGCCGCTGACCTGCTGGACCAGCTCGGCACCCGGGAGAGAGTGCGGGATATCGCCGTCAAAAACGCCCAAAAGGCCATCGAACAG
>JAABTR010000246.1 GCA_011389755.1 Deltaproteobacteria bacterium
GGAGATCACCGTTTCGGATCAGGGCATGGGGTTCGATCCCAAGGAGCTCGCTCGCATCTTCGAGCCGTTCGGCCGTTCGACGGCGGCCGGACGTGTGGCCGTGCATGGGACCGGCCTCGGCCTGAGCATATCCGCGGCCCTCGCCCGCCGCATGGGAGGAGCCCTTGGGGCCCACAGCGACGGCCCCGGCACGGGGAGCCGCTTCACATTACGACTGGAGGCTGCGCGAGATGACGACCATTAAGATACTGCTCGTGGAGGACGAGGACCTCGTGGGCACCATGGTTTTGATGAACCTGTCCGAAGAGGGCTACGATGTCGCGTGGGAAAAAAACGGGCGCGAGGGGCTCGAGCGGGCTCGAAAGGAACGCTTTGATCTCTTGCTCTTGGACATCGCCCTCCCCGAGGTCGACGGACTCCAGATCCTCAGCGCCCTGCGCAAAGAAGAGATCGGGACGCCCATTTTGATGCTCACCGCCCGCGGGGAGACCCGAAGTAAAGTGACGGCCCTCGATCTGGGAGCGGACGACTACCTGCCCAAGCCTTTCGACGTGGCCGAGCTCGTCGCAAGGGTCCGGGCGCTGGTGCGCCGCTCCCGGGCCGAGCGGGAGATCCCCGCGACCCGGATCGTCCGATTCGGCGACTACGAGATCAACCTGGACAGCCGCGACGCCAAAACCAACGAGGGAGAGCTCACCTTGTCCGAAAAAGAGACCGCCGTGCTCGAAATGCTGCTCCGGGCCCACGGCGAGGTGCTCAGGCGATCGGATATCCTCGACGAGGTCTGGGGCATGGACGCCACCCCCACCGAGCGCACGGTGGACAACGTGGTGGTGCGGCTGCGCAAGCTGTTCGAACCGGACAGCGAAGCGCCCAGACACATCTTGACCGTGCGCGGGAGCGGCTACCGCTTTCGCACCTGACGGGGCTTGCCCCGGGGACCTACCCCCTTGCCCCCTCCCTAAAGGGAAGGGGAACGAACGAAGGAGAGAGCTGATGTTTCCGACACATAGACCGCGCAGATTGAGGCGCACCGAATCGCTGCGGCAGATGGTGCGCGAGACTGTTTTGACTCCGAACGATTTCATCTATCCGCTGTTCGTGCAGCAGGTCGGTGACGCCCCCGAGCCCATCGGCTCCATGCCCGGCCAAATGCGACACACCATCGACTCGCTCCTGCAGACGGTGGAAAAGACCGCTGAGGCCGGCGTGAAGGGCATCATCCTGTTCGGCATCCCCGCGCACAAGGACGACGTGGGCACAGGGGCCTACGTCGAGGACGGCATCATCCAGCGCGCGGTGCGCGCCATCAAGGAGCGGGGCTTTCCCCTGGAGGTGATGACGGACGTGTGCCTGTGCGAGTACACCGATCACGGCCACTGCGGCGCCATCAAAAACGGCGACGTGGACAACGATCCCTCTTTGGAACTCCTTGTGCGCACCGCCGTGTCCCAGGCGCGCAGCGGTGCCGACGTCATCGCCCCTTCGGACATGATGGACGGCCGCATCGCCGCCATCCGCAAAGGGCTGGACGAAGCGGGATTCCCCGATCTGCCCATCATGAGCTACGCGGCCAAGTACGCCTCGAGCTACTACGGGCCCTTCCGCGAGGCGGCGGGCTCTGCCCCGGGCTTCGGCGACCGGAGATCCTACCAGATGGATCCGGCCAACAAGCGCGAGGCACTAAAAGAGGTCCGCCTGGACATCGAAGAAGGGGCCGACATCGTGATGGTCAAGCCGGCGCTGGCCTACCTTGACATCATCAACGAGGTCAAGCGCGCGACCGACGTGCCGGTGGCGGCGTACAACGTCAGCGGCGAGTACACCATGATCGAGACCGCGGCCAAAGCCGGCTACATCGACCGCGAGCGGGTGATCCTCGAGACGCTCACGTCCATCAAACGCGCGGGCGCCGACATCATCTTGACCTACCACGCCCCCGAAGCGGCCCGTTGGGTTTGACCGGGTCTTAACGCTTCGTTTTCATCGTTCGCTGCATACTGTGCTATCGTGCGTCCATTCCCGTCGAATGCAGCCCTGCGAGGAGGTGAAGACACATGCAACGCGATCCCTATGATCCGCCCAGTGAGCTCTCCAAGGGCGCTCCGCTGGCCCCGGTGATACCGAAGAACCTTCCCACCGCGAACATCATCGAGTCGCTCCGGGGGACAAGGCCCTGGTTGCTCCTCATGGCGATCTTGGGTTTCGTCGGAGCGGGGCTGATGTTCCTCGGAGGGCTCTTCGTGGTCTTGGCGACGGCGCTGGGCAGTGCCGCCTCACAAGGGGATATGCCCAGCGGTTTTCTCTGGGCGCTCGGGTTTATCTACCTCGTCGTGGCCGGCTGCTATGTCTTCGTGTCTGTGTTGCTCGTGCGCGGATTCTCTTCCATGGGGCGGGTCATCGACGGCGGCGGCATCGCGGAGCTCGAAGACGCCATCGATACACAAAGAGTCTTCTGGAAAACCCTCGGCATCTCGGTCATCGCCGGGATCGCTCTGGGCGTGGTTGCCTTCGTCGGGGCAATGATAGCGGCCGTCACATCGGCACTATCCTGAGCCTCGCCGTCATTCTCCAGAGCCGACCAGAGACCGCGCCGAATGTCCGCGCCGGCCCGGCTCACAGAAACCGGAACACCAGCGCCGCGCTGCCCGAGTACCCGCTCATGAACCACGTCAAGCCGATCTCTTGGAGCATCTCGGCGCCAAAGGGGAGCAGACGGATCTCGAAGTAGCGCCCGACTATCAAAGAAGCAGCCAGGCGCAGCGCGCCGCGCCCCCAGATATCATCGCTCTTATCGACGCCGCCTTCGAGCTCAGCGCCCAAGTACAAAACCTGTTTGATCACCGGGAACATCAACCGCGACACCAAAGTGAAGGACATGTGGTTCCACCTGATAACGCCATCATCGTACCCCAGCTCGTCAGGCCAAGAGTTCGAGCCGGACACGCCGTAACCGAACTTCGCGCCGAGCTCGAAGACGACCTTCTCCCTCGTGATCGCCGCCCCGAGCTGCACGTGTCCGAGCAGCAACATCGCCGACCGGCTGAGCCTGCCGCGCCAGCTCATGTTCGAGTAGAGGATGTCGCCCCCGAACCCCAGGTAAAAACGCCCAAACAGTCTGTCCTCGACCTGTTCGGAGGCCGGGACGGCAGCGGGCTCCACCTGAGGCGCCTCCTCCACCGGCGAAGGGGCCTGCTCTTCTTGCGCCGGCGGTGCCTCCTCGGCGGGACCTGGAGCCGCCACCTCCTCAGCCTCTTCGACCTTGGCGGGCGCCTCCAGGTCGCTCAAGATCCCGGCCAGATCCTCTTTGAACGCGAGCAGCACCTCCTCGGAGACATCGGCGCGGCCCCGAAAGTCGTAGCGCTCCTCCTTGACCTTCGCCCCATGTGCGTCGACGAACGTCACCCAGAGCCTCGTCAGGCGCTTTTTTTGGACGAAGCGCATGCTGGCGTACACGATGCCGCGCACGTTCATTTCCCCGGCGATCATCTCAACCGAATCCGCCATCAAGGCCTGTTTGGGCTTAATCCCAAGGCCCTTGCCCACCTCAACGTACTGCGCGTAGGGCACCGCCGTGTGGCCAAGCTCGACCAAGACCTTCTCGAACCCGTCGCGCACCTTGGGCTTTAGCTTCTTGGTATTCCTGGGGCCCATGATCTTCCCGACGACAAAATCGTCGGCTCTCGTCACGGGCACAGCCAGCGGGATCGCCAGGGCCAGCGCCACCACCGCACTCCAAAAACCCAATCGCCTCGCGGCGTGTCTTCTACAAATCAATTTCATCGTAATTCCACTACATGAGTAACGTAAATATCTTGCACTTCTTAAGTCGACCTGGCACCAATTCTAAAAGTTCTTGGCATCCGCAACTTATATTTTATCAGTCTTGTGCATGTTTTTGCAATCGGCAAAGAGCGCCGTTCCCATGAAACAGATCTTCGACGTACAGACTCCAACCTCCTCTTACCCCGTCTTTAGCGGCAGCCATCCCGAGGTCGCTATTTGGGAGGTTTGGCGCGAGCGTTGGAAACAGGCCGCCTTGATAACCGACCGCAACACCGCCCGATTCGCCAAACGGATCGCCAGATCCCTTCGCTCAGAAGGGATACAGGTCTTCGAGGAGACTTTTACTCCGGGAGAGGCGAGCAAGACACGCGAGACCAAAGCCGACATCGAGGACAGACTCTTGGAGGCGGGATTCGGTCGCAGCGGGTGTATCGTCGCCGTCGGCGGCGGCGTGACGCTGGATCTAGCCGGCTTCGTCGCCGCCACCTACATGCGCGGCGTCCCTCACGTGAACGTCGCCACGAGCCTCCTCGCGCAGGTCGACGCCGCCATCGGCGGCAAGACCGGTGTCAACACGCCCCATGGCAAAAACCTGGTGGGTGCGTTTCACCACCCGCGCGCCGTCCTCCTCGACACCGAGGCCTTGCGGCGTCTTCCGAACACAGAGCTCGCCTGCGGCATGGCCGAGCTCGTCAAGCACGCCGTCATCGCCGACGCCGGCCTCTTGGACGATATCGAGTCCGCATCCGGCCGGCTCGACATCGACGCGTTGGCCCCCCTCATCACCCGCGGGGCGCACATCAAGGCACGGATCGTCGCGCAGGACGAAAACGAGCGCGGAGTTCGGCGCGTCTTGAACCTCGGCCACACCATCGGGCACGGCATCGAACGCGCGACCGGTTACCGTGTCCCCCACGGCGAGGCGGTGGCCACAGGCATGGTGGTGGAGGCTCAGATCGCCCACCGGATAGCCGGCTTTTCGGCCGAGCAGGTCCAGCGCATCGCCGAGATCCTCTCCCGCTTGGGGCTGCCGGTGCAGCCCCCCGTCTCTTTCGAATCGGTCGCCGCGCACATGCGCTACGACAAAAAAACCAAAGGCAGCGCGTGGCGCTTCGCCTTACCCGAGCGGATCGGAAAGATGGAGAGCGCCGGCGGCGAGTGGGTCGTCGAAGTGGGCGCCGACCGCGTGGCCGCGGCCTTCGAACAGGTCAGGGCCGACCCGTCACTTAAAAAATCATTTGGATAAACAAACAGCCAATTTAACGTATGCGGATGCACAACGCCGCTTTTGCAGCTAATCTATTGTCCAGCGTAAAAGAGGTGCCATGCTCATCGAAAACCTCAAAGCCGGTGAAGTCATACCGATATTCCGCTCCCTTGGCGAGTGCAACGATACCTTTGACCTCTTCGACGACTTGACAGACGGCGGCTCCCAGAACCACACGATGGTCTTTGAAGCCGCGCCGTTCGACAAACGAACCGCTCGCCGGAGTCTCTTGGTGATAAGCAGCTGCTTGAGGATCACCTGCCGCGGCATCCAAGTTCGCATAGAGGCTCTCAACCGAAACGGAGCATCGATCTTCCCGTGGCTCATGCGCCGCCTGGCCGGTCGCACCCGCGTCAGCACGGCCGGTGGAGTCTTGAGCGCCTGCTTTGCCCCCCCAAACGTCCAGCATTTCGACGCGGCGACAAACCAACCCAACCCGACCGATTTGCTCCGAAACCTGCTCATGGATATCCGGCTCCACAAGGGCGATCCTTCGATGGGCCCATGCCTTGTGGGATTTTTCGCCAAGGACGCCCTAGACCTCGGCAGCAACTCCGACGATGAGACCGACCCGGTGTGGCCCAACTTCGAAGTCTGGGTGCCCGATCAGGTGGTATGGGTCAACCACGCCGAATCCTCGGCAATCGCGGTGGGGTTCGTCTTCGGTGGAGAGCACGCCGCGGCCGCATACAAAGAGGCGACCGAATCCATCGCCCAGATGACCGCAAAAACGCGAATCCTCAGCGACGAGCTGCTCGGATGGGACGAAGAGTCCCGCCATTCCTCATTTTTGCAGATCCCCTTGCACGGAGAAGAGTTGCCCGAGGCGCCACCCAAACCCACCGCTGAGGTGAGCCCCACTCTCGCACAGACACAGCGCGCCCTCGAAGACATCCGAACCGCGCTCGAGCGCGGCCACGTCCTGCGCGCCGCAGCATCTCGGCGCTACTCGCTCCCCCTGCACAAACCCTTTAAGGCCTACCGCCG
>JAABTR010000247.1 GCA_011389755.1 Deltaproteobacteria bacterium
CGCGGCCACGTCCTGCGCGCCGCAGCATCTCGGCGCTACTCGCTCCCCCTGCACAAACCCTTTAAGGCCTACCGCCGATTGCGCCGGATGAACCCTAGCTCCCACATGTACTTGGTCAACGATACCGAAAGGTGTCTGTTCGGCACGGTCGCCAAGACCTCCATCTCCGTGTCCGCCGAGACCCGCACTCTCACGATCAGGTCGGTGTGCGGCGTGGCGCCGCGCGGCCGGACCCCCGACGGGCTCATCGATTTCGAGAAGGACAACCGGATAGAGTGCGACATGCTGCTCGATCCGACGTTCGTCGACGACCACATGATCGCGGTGGATCTGGCGCGGGCCGATCTGGCCCGGGTCTGCAAGATCGGCTCTCGGCGGGTCGACCGTTTGCTGAGCATCGAAAAGGTTCCCGGCGAGATGCAGCTAGTCTCCTACGTCCGCGGCGAGCTCGCCGACGACTTCGACGCCCTTCGCGCCTTCTACTCTATCGAAAACCACCGGCACCTCGTCGGCGCGCCGCTTTTTTCGGCGAGAAAAATCGTCAAAAAACACGAACCGCAGCCTCCGAGTCTCTTTCGGGGTTTTCTAGGCTACATCACCAAGGACAACGGCTTCGAGGGGGTTCAAGTGGACCGGGCCGTTCAGGTTTGCAACTCCAGGGCCGATATCGACTGCGCCTTGGAGCTCGGGCGAAGCACCGATCCCAAGCAGTGCATCGATACCACACGCCAGATCGCCAGGCCGATCATCGAGATTATCAAAGAGGTCGGCTGATGCAGGACTCGAAACTCAACGTGCTCCTCGTGGACAACGACGACCCCATGGGCCCCAATCTGCGAGAACAGATGGTCGTTTACGGAGCTCGCGTGGAGCAAGCCGAGCCGGGGGCGTCTGCCAACGAGATCTTGGAGCGCGCGCTGGCGCTCGGCGCTCCGGGGTCGCTGGTCTTGTCGAGCAGCACCTTCTTCGCCGCTCAGAGGTCCTTGGGAGAGCTCATCAGAATCTCCGCAGGCAACATCCCGCTCATCGCCGTGGGGGCGGCTTGCGACCTGCTCGCCGCGGCGTTCAAAGGGCGCGTCCTTCGAAAAAAAGGCAACCTCGGAAGCGCCCGTGTGGAAGTGAGACACGACCGCAGGGGAATTTTTTCCGATGTGTCCTCACCCTTCATCGCAGCGGTCCATACGCCGACCATCCTGACCACATCGCCTCCGGGCATGGTCGCTCACGCGACGTCCGTTCGGGGAGTCATGCTCATCGAGCACGAGACCTACCCCATGCTGGGCATCCGCTTTCGCCCCGATTCCGTCGTCTCGCGCAAAGGCCCGACCGTTCTAGCGGCGCTGCTCGACTGGGCAGCCTCAAACGACCCCAGGCTCACAGACTGACAGGTGCCGCGCGCACAAAAAAAAGCGACCTGTTTCGAGGTCGCTTTTTTCAAAAGAGAGTCGGGCCGGGGTGGATGCCACTTTGCGTGATCTTGAGATCAAAGGAGAAGGGAGCTTGTTTCGGCGCATCAAAAAAGAAACGTCTCAAAGAGACGATTGGAGGGTTGAGCGGCAACCACCCCGCGGCCCATCGAGCACCGAAAGCGCGGTGGAACTTAACTAGTTCCGTTGTGTACCCTCCATGTATAGTACATTTTTTCCCTCTTTTCCACCGTTATTCGATTGAGAGACGTCGAAAAACAGCGCTGTTTCGAGACAAAGTACACCCCTGCTAAAAATCGCCTCGTGTTCATTTGAAAAACCACCTGACCGGCGGGCGAGAAGAATCAGTCAGCGCTCCACTTGAGAGGGGAAAAAGGCGGGATCAAAAAAGCTTGCGGTAGGCGTGGCAGTATGGCTGCTTGCCGGTGCTATCGTAGTAGTGCTGATGGTACTCTTCAGCGGGCCAAAAGCGCTGGGCCGGCCGCACCTCGGTCACCACGTCGAGCCCCTTTTCGCGCAGCGCGCCGATGAGCCGCTCGGCGGTCTCCCTTTGCTCCTCGTTGGTGAAGAAAACCATCGACCGATACTGCTCGCCGATGTCCGGTCCTTGGCCGCCTTCCTGGGTTGGGTCGTGGGTCTCAAAAAAGCTCCGGGCGAGGGTGTCATAATCGACGACCTCGGGGTCGTAGACGACCTCAACCGCCTCCACATGCCCTGTATCTCCCCCACACACCTGCTCGTAAGTGGGATCGTCCAAGTGCCCGCCCGTGTAGCCCACCCGTGTGCCGACCACCCCTTCGGTCTTATCCAGCATGTGCTGCGTGCCCCAAAAACACCCCGAGGCAAACACCGCTCGCTCGCGCATGGGCTCACCAGAGCCCTTTTGGGTGCCGGAATCGGGGGTCAACTGATTTTGGTTCATCTTCGATCTCCCTCATGCTTTTTTGGTCAAGACCGCTGCGCAGCCCCTTTTTTTGGCAATCTAACCCAACCGAACGCCACAGTCCGGAAAAATCGGACAGATCTTCCCGAGTATCGAGAACGCCCACGGTGACCCCTGACCCAAAACCGGTCGCGGCTCCCTTTCCCTCTTTGTTTTCTTCACTTTTGTTTAGTGGCACGCCGCTTGCTTTGCTTTCAGACAAACAAACCGAGCGCCCCAAGGTCGTTTTTAGCTCGGCAAAAAGAGGGCGTTTTCTTGTCCAGGAGGAAAGTGATGACTCTTTCAACACAAAGACTCGAATATTGGACCGGTGAAGCAAACTCGGTGGAGCCACCTGCCATAATGCCGGTCCCCTTGCACATTCTTCTGAGCGAAGCCGGCGATGTCGCCGACTTCGTGCACCAACGTTGGACCGCGACGGACGAGCTTCCGGGACTCGAGAGCGCCGGCAAAAGAATGTCCCCACAGATTGGATCGGAGATTGAAGAGCTCAAAGAGGCTATCGAGACGGTTCAGTCGCAGTATTTGTCCACGCTCAATCGCGAGCTGAGCCCCAAGAACATCTACAGCGAGTCGATCGGCGTCCTCGACGAAATGATCGCTGTCAGCGAGTGGCACGCCATAGTCTCGGAGAACCCCGAGGTGCCGCAGCGGGTGTACCGATTGTCGGGGGAGCACGCGCTTTGTTTCAACAGCATCGACGGCATGATAAACGCGCTGTACGACTACGCGTCTCACATTCAAGGGGTTCGGGACGAGGTTCACCAATTGGGAGGTTTCGACTCGAAGCACATCGAGCGGGCCTTCGAGCTCGCGACCCGTCTCATCGAGATAGAAAAAGAACCCACACCCGAGCTGAACACGGTGCAAGCGCTGGTCTCGCTAAAAGACCGCCTGGCCGCCATGCTCCACGGGAGAGTGGAGTTCGTTCGAAAAGCGGCCAGGTTCGTGTTTCGCTTCCATCCGAGGGTCCTCCGGGAGGTGCTCAGCGCACGCGTTATGCTCCAGGAAGCCGCCGAGGCACGCGCTGAAAAGCTGCAAAGGACTTACGAGCGACGGGAGCAAAGAGACTACACTATGAGCTACCTGCCCCCGAATTCGGGCTACATGCCCAAGAACCGGTAGCCGCTAAAGCCCCACGACCTCTCGATTTTTGCAAAATTGTAGAGGGAGAACCTTAGACGGGGGTGTCTTCGAGGTCGGTGTCGACGTATGTGCAGTCGCTGCCGCAGTCGTCGTCGCCGGTGTCGTCGTCGCCGGTGTCGTCGTCACCCCAGTAGTTGACATCCGGTTCGTCGGATTCTGGACACTCACCCTTGGTGACCTCGATGGTGTTGTTGTCTATCTTGCTCGGTGAAGCGTGGACATACTCGATGATCGCGTCGCCGAACCCGCTCGGCGCGAACGGGGTCGCATCCACCCAGACTTCGTACACCACGCGGAAGTCCCACTCGGGCGCGTCGGGGTTGGGCGTGTAGCTCTCGTCCGTCGCGGGAGAATCCACCGTGTATTCATCGAGTCCGCAGCCGTTGAAGTTGCGGTGCAAGGAGGTGCTCGCTCCCAAGATCCACTTCTCATCGCCCTCGATCATCCCGCCGTCTTTGTCGGAGACGCCGTTCGTGCCGTATCCAGAGGGGAAGTCGGAGTTTTCAGAGATGTAGTCGAGTTTGAAGTGGAGCACCACGCTGCCGGCCTTGTCTTTCAGGATCATCTCCGCGTGATCGCTGCCCACGAGCTTGTCGAAGGTGTGACCGGTTTTTTTCTTTTTCTTGTCATCCGGCTCCGAGGCTTCGGCATCGTCGTCTCCCCAGCCGATGGCGTTCGCCCCGTAACTGTTGTCCACGAAACGGGGATCCAGCGTCAGTCGTATATGAATCCACTCGACGTCGTCGACGATCTCGACGATTTGCTCTATCGCGGCCGCCGGGATCTCCTTGTTCTCTTCGCCCCAAAAGCAATCGGTCGCGCTCTCTATTACCTTGGAGGAGCCGGGATATCCTGCCTTGGGAGTGCCCGTGCCGCACTCTTCGGAGGTTTCCGGGCTGACCCCGGGGGCGAGAGGGGCTCCGGCACCGGCCGTGCCGGCTCCCAGGGCACTCGGAGAGTCACCCTCGTTGTCTGTCAGCCGCACTGCGCAACCGGTGAAGCAAGCAAAAACAAAAGCACACAATGAGGTCGCAGCCAAAACCATGCCGCTTTGGTGAAATTTCATATCCGTGTCTCCCTGTGGGTGGGAATCGCTCATTTACGATATCCGCTGAAGTACATTTCCCTGCATCGGCCATATGTTCCTTTTTTTAAGACATATTCCCCGGGACTACTTTTTTTACAGTGACTTTGGATCTCCGAACGAAAGGCACGCCCCGGTCCTCCACCCCAAAAAAATCATCTGCACATTTTGTTTAGAAAAAAACGAAACGCGCCGACACTAATACTAAAGGGCGATCTGCTCGTTGCCGCCCATTTTGAGCTTTTCGTAAAAGCGCATCAGCCCACGAGGAGGCACTCATGATCCCAGGGACGATCACAGCAACTCGATTCGCGGCCGCCGCGTTGGTCGTTTCACTCCTGTGTGCTGCTGGGTGCAGCGGTGATAAGAGTCCGCAAGCCGACTACGGCCTCATCTCGAGCTCGGACAGCTCCACAGACACCGGCCTGGATGCCGGCTCGGACACCGAGGCCACAGAGGCCACCGACACCTTCGCCGACACCGACCCGCGCACCGATGTCAATATCGACCCCACAGACACCGGCGAGGGGGACACCCAGACGAAACCCATCGACTCCTCCGGCGCCGGCACCGACGACACCGACCCGCAAGACGACACGAGTCAGATGGATGACAAAGACAGCGATGGCTGGGTCGCCGCTGTCGATTGCGACGATAGCAACGAAAACATCTACCCCGGAGCCGATGAGATCCCAGGCAACGGCCTGGACGACGACTGTGATGGCGAAACCGACGAGACCACGGTGACTGTCACCCAGCATCCCGAGCTGTGGTACGCCGACGATAACAATCTGGTAAATATTCAGCTCAGCGCCGCAGACGGCTCCATCGACCAATTCGTCACGAGCACCATCGACACCGTGGCCGATGGTCACACCAGCATCACCATGCTCGCCGATGGATCGCTGTTTCTCGGCCGCTCTCGACGCCCCTCGCTGTTTTACCATCTCCCCGAGCCGCCGCGAGACGGCAGCCCAGTCACCCTCGTCGAGGTCGGAGAGATGATCGACGGCATCGAGCTCGAGGCGCTCTACACCGACTGCGACGGCCGCGTGTACGGCATGGACACGGGCAAAGACGTCGGCAGTTCGGTCGGCAATCGCCTGATCCGGTTCACCGGAGACTACTTGGCCGGCGACTTTTCGTACAAAGTGATAAGCGACCTCTCTTCGGCGACCGTTGCCGACATCGACGACATGAGCCCGGCGATAGGTGACAAGGGCCAGATCACCGACAACCCCGGGTACGCCATCGACACATCAAGCATCTACGACTTCGACTACACGACCGGCACGGGAACGCTCATGGGCAAGGGCGGAACCTGGGGCATTCACGCCCTGGGCGGCGCGCTGTTCGAGGATAAAAAGGCCAGAATCTACGTCATGGACAGCGCGGCCAACATCTTCGAGTACGATTTGAGTAAACAGGCCGTCTCCGGCGTGCTCGGCCAGGGGCCGCCGGGCACAGCGGGCAACGCGGGTTGGTCCGGGCTCGCCGGACCCCTCACCGACTGTGTCAGCGCGTTCCCCGATTGATTTTGTCCGCAGCGCTCAATCGTTCAAGTCGAGAACCCTGCTGCCAACTTCGTTGTAACATTCCTGCGACTTGACGAAATGATGCTACACAGCTCTGGCTGGTTATATTTATGAGCCGGAACCTAAAAGATCGAAGGAATATTCAATGAAGTTCATGCTCGCAGCTGCCGGCGCCCCACACGATTCGCTCAAAGGCCCAAAATCCCAAAAGGGCGCGCATAAATTTCTACCGCTCGGGCTCCTGCTTCTGGTTCTGGGGAGCTGCGGCGAAGAACCCTTGGCTTGGGATCCGCCCGAAGACACGACGGAATCACGCGACTTCGGGACCGGGGACAAAAGCACCGACACGACCTGGGAGGAAGACCTAGAGTACGATGATACAGATGAGGATTCGGAGATCGCAAGCGACGCTACCGACACCAAAATACCAACCACGTCTTCAGATGCCTGCCCGGAAGACCCGGACAAAACCGAACCAGGGATCTGCGGCTGCGGCGAGAGCGACGATGACGACGACGGGGACAAAACCGTCAACTGCGAAGACGAATGCCCCCTCGACCCTCAAAAGACGGAGCCGGGCGAGTGCGGCTGTTTTGTTCGTGAGGGCACGTGCGGTAAAGAGCCCTACATAGAGACGACAAAGAAAACCTACCTCGTCGGCGAACCTATCGTGGTCCATTTCTTCAATCTCTCCAAAGACAAAAAGAACTGGATCGGGCTTTTTTGGCCCATCGCGAAGGGCGAAAACGCCCTCGCGTGGAAATACACCGACGGAAGAAAAGACGGAACGATGATCTTCGGAGCATTGCCCCCGGGAAAATACGAGGCCCGCCTGTTTTTCAACGACAGCTTCAAGCTCGAAGACAAGGTCGCGTTCGAGGTTAAAGCTTTCTAAAAATGAGGCAACCGCTCTTCTAC
>JAABTR010000248.1 GCA_011389755.1 Deltaproteobacteria bacterium
TTCGACACCTTGCGCACGCTCCCAAGTGGAGCTCGACGCGGACGCGCGTCGAGGGGTCCAGGCTCTCCTTTATGATCTCGCCCAGGTGGTGCTCGATATATCTGCAGCTTAATCCTGACATGGTGAAAATTCCTCCAGGATTGTGCCCAATTCTTCGTCTTTCATGAGTCTGCGCAGCATTTCGCGGCGCCCGTGCTGGACCCGTTTTTTTGCCGTCTCTATGGTGCAGTCGGTCATCTGTGCGATCTCTGCGACGGTGTACCCGTGAACGGCGGACAAGACGAGAGCGATTCGCTTCTTGGGTGTGATTTGGGTCAAGTGTGTCTTGAGTTGCTCCAGGGTTTCGTTTTTCTCAGCGCCTTCGTGCGGGGTCTTGCCCGGCGACTCGAGCCGGTCTATCGAATCGCAGGACGAAAACCATCCTCGAAACGGGTGGCGCCTAAAATGGGCTCGCACCGTGTTGACGGTGACCCTGTCGATCCAGGTCTCCAGCTGTGAATCGCCGCGAAAGCGACTCAGCCCGCGGAAGATGCGCACCATGGCCATTTGGACCACGTCTTCTAAATCGGTGTTCGAACCCATCGTAAAGTAAACAGTTTTGCGCACTCGAGGCAGAACGGCGCCGGCCAGTTTTTCGAGTGACGCGCGATCTCCGCTGCGAGCGCGCTGCAAAAAATCGGCTTTTGATAAGAGATCATCGAGTTTTATCGGCATAGTCATCGTCATCTTTTCCTTACCACAGATGCGAATCGAGGCCGATCGGGGAAAAAAAAGACCCAGCTCACCAATTTCAGTGTCGATATCTTGAGTTGACCGGTGGGTGTCGCGGCGAACTAAAAAAGTCGATGTTATGATATTGGGTACGGTTTTTGATGCTAGACTAGAGACAATAGGCGTTTCATCGAGAAGATGGTTTCTTGCGCACGCGGGTTGCGCGGTGCGCGTCGAGCTGATTGGAGGCGGATAACAATGACAGATATGCTGGATCTGTTTAATCGTGCGAGCGATTCGATCAAGGACGAGTGGCTCAGCAGGCGAAGTATTATGTCCTTCAGCGACTACCTCAAAACGTTTGGGCGTGAGCCGCGTTTGCACCTGCGGGATGCTTCGCGTTTTGTTTTAGATGCCATCGATCATTTCGGATCTAAAACTATTGCCAGGCCGTGGGGAAACGAGATTCGCTACAACATCTTCGACCAGGAATTCGCAGATCCGGATTTTCGGCTCGTGGGCCAAGAGATGGCTCAGTCGAGGATCCGCGACGCCATAGCCAGCCAAGTGCGCGACGGGCGCGTCAACCGGTTGATAGTGATCCATGGACCGAATGGTTCGTCAAAATCAACCATGATAGCCAGCCTCTTTCGGGGCCTCGAGCACTACTCCCGCCTCGACAAGGGCAAGACGTACCGGTTTCGCTGGATCTTTCCCTCGCGGACAACCTCGCAGGGCAAGCTGGGGTTTGGCTCACGCCTGAGCAAACAGGAGACAGAGACCTTCGCCCACTTGTCGGACGAGGACATCGACTCCACGCTCGAGTGCGAGATGAGGGATCACCCTTTATTGCTCCTTCCCAAGGCATCGAGGATGGAGATCATGCATCGGGCCCTCGAGGAGCACGGCATGTCGGACTACCAGATACCGGACAGCTTCATGGAGGCGTCTCTTTGCCATCGCTGTCGTCAGGTGGCCGACGCGCTGATGAGAACCCATCAGGGCGACATGTTCAAGGTCTTGGCCCACGTCCAGGTGGAACGCTGGGCGATATCCCGGCGGTATCGCAGGGGGATCGTCCAAGTCGGCCCTCAGATGTCCTCGGACGCGGCGCAGAGGCAGATCACCGCCGACCGCAGCTTGGCCGCGTTGCCCACCGAGCTGCAGAACATGACCTTGTTCGAGACCTTCGGCCCCCTCGTCGATGGCGCCGGCGGCATCATCGAGTTCGAGGACATGCTCAAGCGCTCGCTCGAATCGTTCAAGTACCTCCTGGGGACGATCGAGACCGGCGAGGTGCTGCTCGGACAGTCCATCTTGAAGCTCAACAGCATTTTGATGTCGACCACCAATGACGTCATGCTCGAAGCGTTTCGAGAGCACCACGAGTGGCCTTCGTTCCGCGATCGGCTGACCCTCGTGCCGGTGCCATACCTGACCCAGATATCGACGGAGAGACGCATCTACGAGTTGCAGCTCGTCCCCAACATCGGGCGCCACGTGGCTCCGCATGCGGTCACGGCGGCGGCGCTGTGGGCGGTCCTCAATCGCCTCCACAAGCCCGATCCCGAGGGCTACGACGATAACCTGAAAAAGCACATCGAGGCGCTCACCGCGGCCCAGAAGGCCGACCTCTACGATTCGGGTCTCGTTCCCGGCAACCTCGACAACGACGAAGCGGCTCAGCTGCGCGACAACATCAAACATCTGAGAAAAGAAGACGCCACGGTCTGGAACTACGAAGGCAGCAACGGACCTTCACCGCGGCTCATTCGGCAAGTGCTGCTTCAGGCGTCTTTGTCGGATAATTACAGCTGCCTCTCGCCGTTCGCGGTCATCGAGCAGCTCGACGAGTTGTGCGAGCGGGTCAGGGAACACCAATTTCTCGAGCGCGAGAAACAAGACGGTGGATACTTCGATGCCAAGGGCTCTGTTGCGGCGACGCGGGACCACGTGCTCGAGAAGATCGAGGACGACGTTCGCACGGCCAGCGGTCTGGTCGAGGAGACCCGCTACCTCCAGTTGATGAACAAGTACGTCAACCACGTCAGCCACTTCGTCAAGAAGGAGAAGATCCTCAACACGGGCACGGGCAATTACGAAGATCCCGATGAGTCGCTCATGTCCACGGTCGAGGAGAGCTTGGGCATCCAGACCGAAAAGGACGAGTTCCGAAGGACCTTCATCTCCCGCATCGCGGCTTGGGCCATCGATCACCCTGGCCAGAGGGTCCATGCCGAGAGCGTATTTCCCGACTACATCAAGAAGATGAAGAACGCCTATTTCCAAGAACATCGACTAAAGGTCGCAAAAATCGCCAAGCACGCGTTGATGTTGACACGAGAACAGAGCGTCAAGATGGATCAGGAGATGAGAAACGCGGCGGAGACCATGTTGACGAATCTGCGTACGCATCACGACTACTGCGACGATTGCGTTCAAGACGCCCTGTTCAATGTGCTCAAAGATCGCCTGAACCACCATGAGTGATCCCGGTTAGGCTCGAAATCAGTGCTTGACTTCTCGGACGGGAGACACCGAAGATCTTCGCGCTTCGCCGAAGAGCTTGGCAACGAATCATGACGGTCGGAGGAGTGTGTTAAAAATGAGCCTGACACTCGTGCCCCAGGAAAACGATATCTTGTCTGTCGTGGAGCGACTCATCGACATCGCGGACGCCATCTTCGCCAGGGCCACCAAGCTCGAGGAAGTCAAGATCAAAAATGACGACGAGGCCGCGCAGACCATCACTGAGATGCGCGACGAAGCGTTTCGAGGTGTCATCGAGGTCTGGTCGGTGATCGCGGACATGCTCCCCGTCTCGGGCATCGAACACACCCTGAGACGAAACTTTGAGATCGACGCCCACAAAGTCATTAGCCGCTGTCATCATCGCCTGGGAAATCTAAAATCAGCTCGCGAATCGATCACCCGAGCCATCGACTTGGGCTACGTGGATGGGTTCATCTCCCTGGGGGCCATCTGTCTCGACCTGAAGGACAACGAGTCCGCGAGGGGCGCCTTCGAGTCTGCGCTGGCAAAAGGGGTTCAAACCCAAAGAGCCCATGCGGGCCTGGGCGAGCTTTTCTTTACTTTGGGGACGATCGCGCTCAAGGAGGACCCGGAGCACACCCATTACTTCGAGCTGGCCGAAGATGAGTTCATTACGGCGGGCAAGGAGCGATTTACCGAGGGTTACGAAAGAGCAATGGACCTTTTTGAGACGATCGGCTGGCGGGAAAAAGCGATCGCGATTGGTGAAAAGGCCGTCAAGTACTACGATGAACACAAGCAGTCCTATGGCGAGCGGCTTCGCAGCGTCGACGTGCGACTTCGCAAACTCGCAGGAGAAGAGCGCTACGAGAAGTTGATATCGGGAGTGGCCCACACCTTGGGCAATCTGCTTGGAGGAAAAGGCAAGGAGCCCGTTCATTGATATCTCGTCACCAAAGAAATGGATTCGTTAAAGGCCTGACGCTCGCCGCGGTGGTCGCCTGTAACCTGGTGGTTCAAGGTGCCTCCTCGGGGCAGAACAGGCCATCGAGCGCTGCTGACGTCGTCGGTCGGGAGCTGGGCAGCGTCGATCCTTTGATTTCGGACCGAATCGCCCAGCGCGTCGGTGTGCAAAGCCTCATAGATCTGATTTATCGCGGGCCGGATCATCTGCGTTTGCCGGCCATCGAGGCGCTGGGCTCCCTCGAGCATCCATGGCCCGCGCTCCCCACGCTCGCAGCGTTGAGCACCGCTCGTGAGCGGCCCGTGGCCTCGGCAGCGTCTCGGGCTTTGTTGATGGCGCTGGGGAACTGGTCCCGGCGACAGCGCCTGGCAGGCAGCGAGGTCATCGCACCTGAGGCGGCAGCCCTCGCGAAAGCGCTGCGCAACACTGCAAAAGATCCTCGGCTCGATGTGGACATTCGGGGCGCCGCGCTCCGCGGTCTGTTGGAACTCGAGAGGGCGGGGTTCGCGATCACACCGCTCGATCCGACGCCCTTGCTCGAAGAGGACGACCTGGGAGTTCGGGCCCTGGGGGTGGCCGCGATAGCGCTGCCCATAAGCGATGAATCGCTGCTGACCGACCTGGCCCACAAGGCGCAAGACGAGACGGATCCCGTGCTTCGAGGCCAGATCGTCGGGCTTTTGTGCGAAAATGCCCTCATTCAAAATGCCCGAAGGCCGTCCAAGGACCTGGAATCGCTGATCGCCGCGCTCTTCGACGACAAAGATTTTGCCGCAGAGGCCTTTGCGCCCGCGCTGGCGTGTCTCTCCGAGTTCCCCACCGACGCGCGGGTCGATCTCCTCGACCTGGCCCTGTCCCGCTCCGACGAGAAGATCTCAAAGCTGTGGGACCGGCTCACTGGCGAAAACTGAGCAGGGTGAGCAGGATTTGCAGCGCCTGCTCGTTTTCACTTTGCCCGATCACTATTTTAGGGCCATACTTGCATCATTCACTTATCAGCAGTTGTAAAAGCCGGTTTCCCCAAAGGGAAAGGAGAGGGAAGATGAAGTGGCTTCGAATCCTGACAATCACCGTTTTTGCGTGGGCTTTTGCCACCGGATGTGGAATTCCGGAAGAGAAGTACAACGCCGATATCGCAGCGCTCAAGGCCGCCGTCGAGAAGGTCCGTGAGGAGCTGGGCCGGGCCAACACGGAGCTGGCACAGGCTCGTAGCGAAAAAGAGGGGCTCCAGAGCCAGCTCGAAGGCCTCAACGAAGAGTTGCAAAAGCTGCAAACAGAGCGAGACAAACACGCAAAAGAGCTCGAGCAGGCCCGCAAAAGACAAGAGGAGTTCAAGCACATGCTCGAGCGCTTCCGCGCCCTCATCGACTCGGGAAAACTCAAGATCAAGATCGTCAACAACAAGATGGTCGTCGAGATGGCCTCGGCCATCCTGTTCCCCAGCGGCAGGGCCAAACTCTCCAAGGAGGGCAAAGAGGCCCTCACCCAGGTGGCGGAGGTTCTGGCCACCATCGAGGACCGCAGCTTCCAGGTGGCGGGCCACACCGACAACATTCCGATTAAAAACAGCAGGTTCAAGTCCAACTGGGAGCTCTCGTCCGCGCGCGCCGTGGCGGTCGTCAAGCACTTGATCGAAAACGGCGTCGATCCCGCAAATCTGTCGGGCGCCGGCTATGGGGACACCCAGCCTGCGGGTTCCAACGAGACCGAGGAGGGCCGCGCCCAGAATCGGCGCATCGAGATTATCCTGCAGCCCAATCTCGATGAGCTCCCCGATCTCTCCTCCCTCGAAAAAATGATAGACTGATCCCCGCGTAACGTTTTCGCCGCCGGCTTGCTCTATGGGGAAAAGGTGGTGGACATGAGACAAAAACGCGACTTTGACCCCCAGCGAGCCTCCCAGACCATTTCACGTCGCAAGTTGCTGGATTGGCTTGGGAAATCAGCAGTTGTCTCCCTGGGTGCTCCTTTTCTCTTGCGCTGCGCATCAGAGGAAGATGACATGTGGGTTTCACAGGACACGTCCTCAGGGGACGGATCGTTTGAGCCGTGTGAGACGCGCTTCGATTTTTCGCCCCCGCAAAAAGAACCCGATATCTTTTCGGGTTGGGGCGTGCGCACGGTGGATCAGCAAAATATCGAGGATATTTTAAAAAACTGGACCTTGCGCGTGGACGGGTTGGTGGAAAACCCCATCGAGCTGGATTTTTCCCAGCTCATCGGCCTCGATCGTCAAGATCAGCTCACCGATTTTCACTGCGTCGAGGGCTGGTCGGTGTTCGATGTCCCTTGGAACGGCGTCCACTTGAGCACGCTGTTCGACATGGTCAAACCGAGGCCAGAGGCCACCCATGTGACCTTTCACACTCTCACTGATAAGTACAATGAGTCGCTGCCCATCGACGTCGCCCTCGAGCCGAAGACTCTCATGGCCTATGGGGTCGATTGCCGCACCCTGCCGCTGGATCGCGGGTTCCCGGTGAGACTCGTGGTCCCCCGCAAGTACGCCTACAAAAGCGCCAAGTACATCTACCGCGTCGAGCTCGATGACAAACCGATATCCGGGTTCTGGGTGGCCTACGGTTACCCTTACGACGCGGACGTCTCTGCCTCCCGGTTGCGGGAAGGGAGATATTGAGAAGCTTCTAGCTCGCGGGATCTCCGCGCCGCTTTCTCTTTCGGAAGATCACCCGCACGGGCGTGCCGTCGAAGCCGAAGGCTTCACGGATTCTGTTTTGGACGTAACGCTCGTAGGAGAAGTGGATCGCCTCGGGGAAGTTGGCCTGCACCACGAACGTGGGAGGCCTCGTGCTCACCTGGGTGGCGTAGTACAGCTTGGTGATTTTGCCCTTGCGCATCGGCGGCGGGTGATGGTCGATGAGGTCCTCGAAGAGCTTGTTGACCGCGCTCGTGCCCACGCGCTTGCCGAACTCCCCAAAGGCCTCGTCGACGCGTTGGATGAGCCTGTCAATCCCCGAGCCGGTCACCGCGGATATCTTGACGACTTTGGCCCAGGGGACAAAAGACAGGATGTCTTCCACGCGCTGTGTGGCTCGCTTCTTGGCGTCGTTGTCTTTGTCGACGAGGTCCCATTTGTTCAGGGCGATGACCACGGCCCGATTTCTCTCGGTGGCCAAGCCGAGGATTTTGGCATCCTGTTCGGCCACTTCTCCTGCGGTGTCTATCATCAAGACGCACACGTGGCATCGGTCCATGGACTGGATAGCGGCCGAGACGGCGAGCTTCTCCGGGCCGGCGCCCGGGATGCTGCGCTTTCGGCGCAAGCCGGCCGTGTCGACGAGCACGTATTTTTTTCCTTTGCTCTCGAAGTAGGTGTCCACCGGATCCCGGGTGGTCCCCGGCTGATCCAGAGTGAGAAGGCGCTCCTCTCCGATGATCCGGTTTACGAGGGACGATTTCCCCGCGTTGGGCCGGCCGATGACCGCGACCCGGCAGACGTCTTCGTCATTCACCTCCGGCTCCAGGGGCTCCGTGGCCTCGGGCAGGGCCGCGTAGATGAGGTCTTCGAGATCGGAGAATCTCCGGCCGTGCAAGGAGCTGACCATGACCGAAGGATCGAGCCCCAATGAGAACAGCTCCGTGGCGTCGGGTTCGTAGCCCTCGCCATCGACCTTGTTGATGACGAGTATCGCTGGACGGCCGCTGCGCCGAAGAAGCGAGACGGTGTCGTGATCTCCGTTGGTTGGGGGGATGCGTCCGTCCACCACGAAGAGCACCAGATCGGCTTGCCCGAGGCCCGTCAGGCATTGCTTGCTGATTCCAACCTCCACATCGCCTTCTGGGTTGGCCTCGAATCCGCCCATGTCTGCGATGGTCACCGGTTTGCCCCAGATGTCGGTGTCGGCGTAGAGCCGATCCCGGGTCACCCCCGGGCGATCTTCGACGATGGCGAGTTTGGCGCCCACCAGACGGTTGAACAGCGTGGATTTCCCGACGTTCGGACGCCCCAAGATGGCGATCAGGGGCCTGCTTCCCACGATGGGCGGGAGTAAATTCTCTTTTTTATTTGTGCGTTTGCGCCTCATTCGTAACCCATTTTCTTAAGTCCGCGCGAGTTGCCGAACCACTCCTTGCTCACGTTGATATGGAGCCCCAGCTCCACCGGGCGTTTGAGGAACTCGCTTATCGCCCGACGGGCCCGAGTGCCGATATCTTTGAGGCGGCTGCCCGACTTGCCCAGCATGATGACCCGCTGACTGTCCCTCGCCACGTGGATGGTCGCCTTGATGCGGCAGCGCTCGGTCTCCTCGACAAACTGATCGATGACCACCGCGGTCTGGTAAGGGACCTCCTGGTGGGTGACCTCCATGGCCGCCTCTCGGATGAGCTCCGCCACGAAGAATCTATCCCCCTGCTCGGATATCATGTCGGGAGGATATAGTTTCGGCGTCTGTGGAAGTCGGCTGACGAGCCGCTGTGTCAGGAGCTCTACCCCGTCGTTTTTTAGAGCTGAAACAGGAATGATTTCAGATAGTATTTCGACATTCGAGAGACTCGACATTAAGGGTAGGAGGTGGCTCTTGTCGGGTACCAAGTCGATTTTGTTGATGGCGGCGATAACGGGGGTGTCACCCCTCGAGAGGGCTTGGACAATGGCTCTTTCTCCTCCGTCCAGATCCGCGGATTTTTTTTTGCGCGACGCATCGATGAGGAAGACGCAGACATCCGCTTCGGAGATGGCGCTGTGTGCTTGATCGTTCATGTACTCGCCGAGTTTTCCCTTGGGAAGATGGATCCCCGGTGTGTCGAGAAAAACGATCTGCGCGTCTTCCTCGTCGTGGATCGCGAGGATGCGGTTTCGCGTCGTCTGCGGCTTATCTGTAACGATGGACAGCTTTTGTCCCAAAATCCGATTGATGAGGGTCGACTTGCCGACATTGGGCAAGCCGACGACCGCGACGTAGCCGCATTTAGTGCTCGTGTTGTGTGACTCGTTCATCTAACAATGTTTTCCGATCATTGAAATCGTTCTCGCGACGCGGCTTCTCGCGCGAAAGCGCCCCCCGTGTTCAAGCGGGAAGATGACCTGAAAGCGCCCCGTATTCAAGCGGGAAGATGATCTGCTCGTGGTTTTTATCGGAAGTCGCGACAAATTCCCTGCTCGCTGGATGATTGACGCAGGCGCAAAAACAATGTTAGCTACCCCGGGTTTGGGTTTTTTAAAGAGGCGGTCTCGAATGAGTGTAGTTGCGGTAGTTGGAGCCCAATGGGGCGATGAAGGCAAGGGTAAAGTCGTCGATCTGCTGGCATCCCGGGCGGATTGCGTCGTGCGATTTCAAGGCGGAAACAACGCCGGCCACACGCTGGTCGTGGACGGGAAAAAATCGATATTTCATCTCATCCCATCCGGTGTGCTCCACGCGGGCAAGCGAAACGTCTTGGGGCAGGGGATGGTCATCGATCCCCGCGTCCTCCTCGAGGAGCTCGGGCGTCTGGACGAGACCGGAAGGCTCGAGTCCGCCGGGATCGCCATCAGCGATCGGGCCCACGTGATCATGCCGCATCACTTGGTCCTCGATCGCTTGCGCGAGCAGACCCCCGGCGGATCCGTCAAGGTGGGGACCACCCTCAGGGGGATCGGGCCGGCCTACGAAGACAAGGTGGGCAGGCGCGGTGTCCGAATCGGCGATCTCTTGAGCGAAGAGCGTCTGCGAAACGTGCTCGCCGGAGCGCTCGAGTACCACGCTCCACATATCGCCCAAAAAGGTCACGCGGTGCCGGATCTGGATGAGACCGTGAGGGATTATCTGGATTTTGGAAAGAAATTAGAGCGTTATGTCGTCGACACCGTGGAGCTCATTCACGCGGAGATCGAGACCGGCCGCAAGGTCCTCTTCGAGGGAGCTCAAGGCGCGCTCCTCGACGTCGATCACGGGACATATCCTTTCGTGACGTCCTCCAACACCGTGGCCGGCGGCGCTTGCGCCGGAGCCGGGGTGGGGCCGCGGTCCATCGACAGGGTGCTCGCGGTCCTCAAGGCCTACACGACTCGCGTGGGCGAGGGCCCCTTTCCCACGGAGGAGACCGGCGAGATGGGAGAGCGGATGCGCCAGGCGGGCGGGGAGTTCGGCTCGACCACAGGCCGACCTCGTCGCTGCGGTTGGTTCGACGCCGTGGCGGCAAAGAGGGTCGTTCGCCTAAGCAGCGCCTCCGACTTGGCGATCACCAAGCTCGACGTCTTGTCCGACCTCGATGAGATCCGGGTCTGCACGGGGTACCGCGTCGATGGCAAGCCGGTCGATGCGCTGCCTTACGCGGCGTTTGAGAAAGCGGAGCCGGTCTACCAGAACCTGCCGGGTTGGAAGACAGATATCCGAAAGGCCCGTTCGATTGACGAGCTTCCAGAAAACGCCAAGGCTTACTTGCGCTTCATCGAGGATGTCACCGGCGCGAAGGTGAGCATCGTCTCGGTCGGACCGGAGCGCGAGGCCACCATTCACGTCCAAGAGCTTTTCTAGCCGGCTCGGCGATCACTTCGAGAGAAGATATTTGTCGACCTCGTCCTCGATTTTAGACCACGATATTTTTTGGCCGCAGACAAAGACCGTGGGGGTTCCTTGAACGCCGGCGTCCTTGCCTCGAGCCTTGGACCAGGCGATGAAGGACAGGGTCTCGTCGGAGGTGCGGCCTGCTTGGAAACGCTCCATATCCAAAGCGAGCTCGTCGGCGATATAGGTCTCGATCTCATCCAGACTCATGGGAGAGCCCTTAAACGAAGCTCCGTAGATGGTATCGTGGAGTCGCCAAAAGGCTGTCGAATCTTGGTTGTGCACCGCCACAGACATGGCGTGGATATCCCAGGCGTCCGGGTGGAGCGATTCGAGGGGATAGTGCTGAAAATAGAAGCGGACGTACTTTTGGAAGGCAGGTCGTCTCGACCAGATCTCCTCGGCCAATACCGCGAACGACGCGCAATAGGGGCAACGGAAATCCGTCGCCGCTTCGACGAAGATCAAGGCGCGTTCTGTGCCGCCGTGGAAGGAATTTTGCGGCCCCGCCATGACCAACTCGGCGTCCGAAGGGCACCCGCCCACAGAAGCGGAGCCTGAGCTTGAGTCTGAATCGGTCTGTGCTTCGGACGTGACCGTGTCCTGGCCCAGGTCGGTCTCGCGCGGTTCGACCGAGGAATCGGTCTGGAGGTCGTCCTGCCCCCAACCGAAGTCGGTGTCGATGTCGGCGTAGGTGTCCGCTCCCCGGCTGAGACCTTCCAGTGCTACGGGCTCTCTGCAGGCCCAAAGCGCGAAGATCAAAGAGAAAACGAGGAGCAAGCCATGGAGCCGGTGCCTTTCGGTTATTCTTTGCATAACGCGAAGTATAAAACGAGCCTGCCGGGGCTGAAACCCCACGAATGCGTTTGATGGAGATTTGGAACAAGGCCGCGCCCAGGTCGGTGTTTACTTTGGGCGACCGAAAGCTATAGTTTGAAACACAAAGCGACGCAGAACCGGGCCTTCGACCTTTGGACAACGAGAGGAAGATCACCATGGCCAAGCTCCCTATACTGAAGTTTAGTCCTATCGTGAAGAAGCTCGTGTGGGGCGGTCGGCGCCTCGAACAGGTCCTGCTCAAACACCTGCCGGACGACGCGCCCTACGGAGAATCATGGGAGATCGTCGATCTTCCGGACAATCAATCCGTGGTGAGCGGCGGCCCTTTTTTGGGGCAGACCCTCGGCGATCTTTTAAAGGAGCACCCTGGCGAGATGTTGGGGCGGGCGGACCTGCTCGAGGGCCGGTTTCCCCTGTTGTACAAATATATCGACGCGGACAAGACCCTCTCTGTGCAAGTGCACCCGGACGAGGATGCGTGCCGCCGCCTCGGGCAGGGCGCGCGACCGAAGACGGAGAGCTGGTACATCATCGACTGTCGGCCCGGTTCGGTGCTCTATGTCGGTCATAAAAAAGGAGTCGATCGAGCCGCGTTCGCGCGGGCGCTCGAAAAAGGTGAGATAGAGGGCCTTTTAAACGCCGTGGAGGTTTCCTCCGGGGACTTCATTTACCTGCCTGCGGGCACGGTCCACGCCATCGGAGCCGGCATCATGTTGGCCGAAGTGCAGCAGTCTTCGGACACCACCTACCGCGTGTTCGACTGGAACCGCGTCGGGCTGGACGGCAAACCGAGACAGCTCCACATCAATCAGGCCCTTGAGTCGATAGCGTTCCACCGGCCCGGCCCGCCAGATGTCACGCCTCCGCGATCCGATAGGCCAGGGGTCGTCAGCCCTCATTTCGAACTCGAGCTTCTCGATTCTTCAAAGGAGAGCAGGGCGAGCCTCCAACACGACGGGCCGATGGTGCTCATGGGGCTTGGCGGAGATGGTGCCGCCCGCGTTACGTGTGAAAACAGCTTTGAGGAGATAGGTCTCGGGCAGACGATTCTCATCCCCGCGGCTTTGGCTTTTGACGTTTCTGTTGAGCTGCGCGGGGCCTTTCGCGTTCTGGCTACAAAAGTCAAGTAGCGCCGCTCTTTTTTTCACAGCTCGCGAGATCCGTCCTCGACAGCTCTTGCCCATCCCATGAAATCGCGCTAGTGTCCCGGCTCTCAAAGAGGCGCCCATTTGAGGTCGCGGCTTAGAGGCAACTGACTTTGGAGGAATGAGATGAAAGTCTGTGTGATCGGGAGCGGATATGTGGGACTGGTCGCAGGAGCCGGGTTCGCCGAGATCGGGCATGAGGTCTCCTGTGTCGATATCGATAAAAATAAGATAGACGCCCTCAAGAGAGGCGAGGTGCCCATCTACGAGCCTGGTCTCGAGGAGCTGTTCGAGAGGAACTGCAAAGCCGGTCGCTTGCGTTTTTCCACCGATGTCGGCCCGGCCATCAAAGAGGCGCAAGTCTGCATCATCGCAGTGGGGACGCCGGAGCGCGAAGACGGCTCTGCCGATCTGAGCGCGGTTTTGTCCGTTTCCGAGACAATCGCAAAAAACATGGAGGGTTTCACCGTGGTGGCGTGCAAGTCCA
>JAABTR010000249.1 GCA_011389755.1 Deltaproteobacteria bacterium
ACGGGGCTTTTTTTTCGCCCTGAATCGAGGCTCACGCTTCATTCAAAGCAAAGTCGTGGGGCCTTCGCCAACGAGGCCCAGGAGGTGATTAACGGTGTGGTCGAGGTTTTGGGACGCTGAGGTTATCTTTTGTCCAACCAGTTGGTTGTCTTTAACCGCACCTTCGATATTCGAGACCTCTTTGATGATGTGGGAGAGGCTGTTTGCACGGTTTTGGAGATTGACAGAGATATCTTCGGCCATGGTTACGTTTGCTTCGATAGCGCGGCTCAAGACAAGCGCGAGCTCTGAGACGTGTTGGATGCTCCGTTGACTGTCCTCGGTTTTCTGTGCCGATGAGCGAGTCATTTGGATGATGTCGGTAATCGATTCTTTAAAAACACTGAGCATCCCGTCTATTTCCACAGTGGCTTCTTTGGATTCTTGAGCCAGGTTTTTGACCTCCTGAGCGATGACGGCGAATCCGGTGCCGAACTCCCCAGCCGAGGCGGACTCGATGGACGCGTTGACGGCTAGCATCTTGGACTGCTCTGCTATGGAGCCGACGGAGCTGACGATATTTTCGAGATCGGAGAGGCTCGTCATGAGTTTTTCCGATGTCTCGAAGATGAGCTCGGCGTCGTGTTTGACCAATGAGACTTCATTTTTCGTGTTGTCCATGGCCCGCGTCGTGTCCAGGGCGACGCTCATGTTCTCCCGCGCGGCTGTCGTGATGCGATGCGTGCTGACCTTGATGGATTTGACCATGTCGGACAGGTCATCGGCGAAGTTGGATACGTCTTCGACTGAAGAGGTGACGGCGTCTCCCGAGCTGACCAGCTTTACGGTGGCGTCTGTGACGCCATGCGAGACCGAAGAGACATAGTCTGCAATCTTCTTTATCTCGGAAAAGTTGTGAAAACGCTCCGCCGCCAAGGCGAGCTGTGCTTCTCGAGATTGTTGTCTCTCCTTGATGAGGGCTCTGAGGCGGTCTCCGGTGGCGAAGCCGAAAAGAAGCGCCAGAGTCGCTGCGCCGATATTGAGGCACTGCTCAGAGATGAACCCCTCGGGGATAGCCCCAAAAGAGCGCAGCACGGCGACGACAACCATGGCGGCGAAGGAAAGCCAGCCCAGAAAAAAGAAACGCGCCGGCTCGTAGCCTATTTTCCAGACCCAAAAGGCTTGGAACCATAGGATAACCGCCCCGAGGAACACGAAGAGCAAGGAGATGCGAGTCGTGAGAGTGATCGGCCCGACAAGAGAGGCTGCCATCGCAAGAGAAAAAAGGGCCAAGAGAAACAAAAGCACTTTGTCGAGACGTGGAGTTCTTTTCTTCGTGTGCAAAAAAAACCGGGTGAAGATGACTGATGTTATCGCAAAAAAACAAACGAGAAAGGGGATCGACCTGCTCGCCCAGGCCGGCGCATCGGGCCACAAGAACTGAAAAGAGTGGCCGGTCATAGAAGAGGTGAACAAAATGCACGACGTTAAAAAAAACGAGTAGTAAAAGTAGAGACTATCCCGGGTTATGAGACCCAAGAGGAAGTTGTACAACAGTAGCACGATGAGCCAGCCGAAGAGGAAGCCAAAGGCCAGCTCGTCGGAGATGATGTGACTCTGAAAGTCGTTGCTTGGCCTCAGCCAAAGAGGAACGCGCAGAGATGAAGTGGTTTGCGCTCGAAGGTAGACTGTCTTTCGTTGGCCCGGGTCGAGTTCGTAGGAGAATGTGACGTTGCGAAAAGGGAGCTCCCGCCTCGAAAAAGGAAGGGAATCGCCCGAGACACTGCAGGACCAATGCTCCGCAGATGGTGATTTACTGCACGAGGTCAGCGTGTCGATGAGGGGGTAGCCGACCTCGAGGATGACCCTTTTGGCGGCTTTGGAGTCATTGGACAGCGCAAAGCGAAACCAGTAGGCAGAGTCAGTGTATCCGAAGTTGGGAACGGAGTCGGTGCTCGGTTTAAAGGAATCGGAGGCACCCGCGGCTCGCTCGATGCCGGCGGACTTGGCTTCGTCTTCCCAGTACTCGATTTTGGTGCCGATGCTCGTCCCGGAGAAGCTGTCATCGATAGCAATGACCGGAGGATCAGCCGACGCCGGCGTTTCGAGCAAGAGCGCCCCAGTCAAAAAAGTGGTCAAGAACAGGACAGGGCCGTGTTTTCTCCGATGTGTCGTCATAGCTCGTCCCCCACCAGGGCCGATAATCTTTTTACATTATCATCGAGGCCAAAGGCGCCTTTGATAAATTCATCCCGAATGATCTGGTTGGCATGAACCGCTTTTTCGACCTCTTCGATGATTGAGAGGATGTCCGAGATGCGCGCGGCGTTGTTTTCGAGGCTGGAAGAGATTTCGCCGGCCATGCGGGCATTTCCATGGAGGGTTTTGCTAAGGCGGGTCGCGAGTGACGAGGCGTCTTGGATTTTTCGAAGGCTCGCGTCCGCCTTGTCCAAAGACGCGCGGGTCATTTTTGCGATCTTCGTGATGGAAAAGCGAAGCTCCGAGAGGATGGCTTCGATTTGGATCGTGGCCTCCTTGGACTGCTCAGCCAAACTTTTGACCTCCTTGGCCACGTCTGAGAAGCCCGCGCCGTACTGTCCCGCCATGGCCGCTTCGATGGAGGCGTTGACGGCCAAGATTTTTGATTGTTCAGCGATAGATTGGACTGAGCGGACGGTTCTACTAAGCGGAATCACGCTCTCGAGCAGATCGCTCGAGGTGTGGGCGATGCGATCTGCGTCCATCTTTATTTGGGAGACATCCGTGGCGGACATTTCCATGGCCGAAGTGGTGTCCACCGCAGTGCTCGCGTTGTCTTCGGCCGCAGAGACGATTTTTTGGGAGCTCGTCTTGATGGTCACCACCATTTCGCCCAGGTCGTTGGCGTAGTCCATGACAGAAGCGACCGATTGGGTCACCGTGGCGCCAGAGGTGATGAGCGATGCCACAGAGATGTTTAGAGTCTGGGAGACCGATGCGATTTCTTCGCAGACGCGCCTTATCTCGGAGAGGTTGCGGTAGCGCTCCTTGACCATCTCGAGCTCGGCTTGCTTGGTGGTCTCCTTTTCGATAGCGATCCCTCGGATTCTGTCACCAAGGGCAAAGGCCATCATCAAAGCCTGGACGGCGACGCCGACGTTGAGTCCTTGTTCGGCGATAAAGCCCACCTGCATGACGCCTATGGTTCTAAGAACGGAAGTTATGGCGCCGATGGTGAAGGCCACGTTGGCCAGGGCCAAAAATCTCGCGGGACGAAATCCTGAGAACCAGATCTTGAAGGGCGCGATAAGTAAGAAGATGGATGCCAAAACAATGGCCAAGAGGCCTATCCGCGTAAAGGTCGGAACGTCGCCGAGAGCGCCTCCCAGTGCGACCGCAGAGAAAAGGACCAAGAGCCCGAGGAGGCCTTTGTCGATCTTTGGAGACGTCGCTTTGGTCTCCAAAAAGAACTTGGGAAACAGACAGCTGGTAATGCCGAACAGGCCGACGAGGATCGGCGCCGAGCGATCGGTGAGCCAGGGCACGTCCGACCACAGATACTGAAAGCCGTGTCCCGAGAGCGCGGCTGAGAAAAGAATGCCCATGGCGAGGTGGGCGGAAAAAAGAACGTAAATTTTGTCCCGCGTCACCGCCCACAAGAGGAGGTTGTGGATGAGCATCACGAAGAGCCAGCCGAAAAGCAGACCCCAGCCGAGCTGCGAGATGATCTGCGAGCTTTCAAATTTTTTAGTGGTCGACAGGGTCATGGGGACCCGCATCGACGAGCTCGTCTTGACGCCCAGGTACACCCACCTGTTTTCGCCTTTTGCGAGGTCGATTGGGAAGACGTGGTCGGGGGAGCGGATTTCGCGAGTCTCGAAGGGGAGAGCGTCTCCGCCCTCCCGGCACTCCCACGGGCCTTGCCTGGGTCCGATGCACATCTTAATCCGATCGAGCACGGGGTAAGGTATGGCGAGGATGAGACGGGTGGTGTCGCCTGTCTCGTTTTGAAGGCGAAAGCGAAACCAGAAAGCGGAATCGGTGTAGTTGAAGTTGGGAGCGATCTGCTCGACCGGTTTGAACGCGCCTTCTTCGGCCGCGAGAGTAACTGTGGCTTCGCCGGAAGGGTCTTCCCAGTACTGGCTCAGCGGCGCGAGCGCGATAGATTCGAAGTACGGGTTGAGTGTAACAACAACAGGATCTTCGCTCTTTTTTGAGGGTGGTTGCGCGCCTGTGGGGTTCGAGGTTTCGTGTGAGGCCACTTTTTTTGAGAGGCTGTCTCGCTCTTGGGATGATTTTGACGCCCTTGGGTCAGTTTCGGCGCAACCGATACACAAAATCACGAGACACAAGGCGGATGCCGCGTGCCCGAGTCGTCGTTCAAAATCGAAAGCCGTTGAAAGAGCCAAGAGTTTCGTTTCCCGCTTCTTGTTCATCGATCCGGTTGTAAAAAACGCAGACTTTTGATCGACAGACGAATTCGTTTTTTCTAGTCAGATCAAAACAACATTAATTGTGAGGTCTTTTGAGGAGGGGTCAAAACACAAAAATAGCCTGGCGTGGGTTTGGGGGATTCCGGTGGGCTCTCATTTTTCACCGGTGCCCTGGGGCGAGTCACTCACGAGGTCCAGGAGGTGTTTGACGGTGAGGTCGAGGCGCTTCGCCGCCGCGTTGATCGTACCCCCAACCGATTGATTGTCACTGACCGCGCCTTCTATTACTGAGACCTCGCTCACGATGCGAGCGAGGCTGTGCGTATGGTTTTGGAGATTGGAAGAGATCGTCTGGGACATGGCGTGGTTTTCTTCGATCGCCTGACTCAAAACGAGAGCAAGGTCCAACACGTGTTGGATGCTTCTTCGGCTGTCTTCGGTTTTTTGCGCAGAAGAACGCGTCATTTGTATGATGTCGGTTATGGATTCTTTGAAAACACCGAGCATGGCGCCGATCTCGACGGTGGCTTCCTTGGATTCTTGGGCGAGGTTCTTGACCTCTTGAGCGATGACGGAGAATCCGCTGCCGAACTCGCCTGCTGCAGCCGACTCGATCGACGCGTTGACGGCGAGGATCTTCGATTGTTCGGCTATTGAGCCGACAGAGCTGATGATATCGTCGAGGTCGGACAGGCTGGTGATGAGCTTTTCCGACGTCTCGAAGATGAGCTCGGAGTCGTTTTTAACCAAAGAGACTTCGTTTTTCGTATCTTCCATCGCTCGCGTGGTGTCCCGCGCGACGCTCATGTTCTCCAGCGCGGCTTTTGTAATGCGATTGGTGCTCGTCTTGATGGTGCGGACCATGTCGGAGAGGTCACCCGCAAAGTTGGAGACGTCCGTTACCGAAGATGTCACGGCGCCTCCAGAGGTGACGAGCCTCGAGGACGCGTCTGTGATGCCGCCGGAAACCGAAGAGACATAAGCGGCAATGTTTTTTATCTCAAAGAAGTTGTGAAAACGCTCCGCTGCCAAGGCGAGCTGCGCCTCCCGAGAGCGCTGCCTCTCTCGAATGAGATCGCTCAGACGGTCTCCGCTCGCGAACGCGATGAGCAGCGCCAGCATGGCAGCGCCGATATTGAGGCACTGTTCGGAGATAAAACCTTCGGGCATCCAGCCGACCGTGCGCAGCACCGCCACGACGCACGCGGATGAGAAGAACAGCCAGCCAAACGCTAAGAAACGCGCCGGCTTGTATCCATTTATCCAAATGAAGATGGTCTGGAAAAGCAAAAAAACAGCGCCTGTGAAGACCAAAACTAAAGCGGCGCGGGTGGCGAGGCGAATCGGACCCCACAAAGACATCGCGATGACGAAGATAAATCCGATAAGGAAAAGGAGCAGAACCTTGTCGAGACGCGGCGATCTTTTTTTTGTATCAAGGAAGAAACGGTTGAAGAAAACAGATGTTACAGAGAAGAAGCCAATCAGAGCGGGGATGGCGCTGCTCGCCCAGAAGGTCGCATTGGGCCACAAAAATTGGAAAGCGTGGCCTGTCATGGACGCGATGAAAAAGATGCACGCTGTGACGAACAGACAATAGTAGAAGTAGAGCGCATCCCGTGTGATCAGCCCCAAGAGGAAATTGTACAAGAACATCACGAGGAGCCAGCCGAAGAGGAGACCAAAGGCTAGCTCGTCAGAGATGATATGACTCTGAAAATCGGTGCGCGACCACAGCCACAGAGGAAGCCGAAGAGATGACGTCGTTTTAGCCCGCAGGTAGACGGTTTTTTGTTGTCCCGGCTGGAGCTCGTAGGAGAAGGTCACATTTCTAAAGAGCAGCTCCCGATCGGAGAAAGGAAATGAGTCGCCCGAAGTACCGCACGCCCAGTCTTCTTCCGATAAAGATTTGCTGCACGACGTCAGGGTGTCGATGAGGGGGTAGCCCACTTCGAGCACGACTCGTTTTTTGGTTTTTGACTCATTGGAGAGCGCAAAGCGAAACCAGTAGGCCGAGTGGGTGTATCCGAAGTTGGGAACCGAGTCGGTGCTTGGTTTGAAAGAATCCAAAGCAGCTGCGGCTTGGTCGACACCCGCGGACTTTGTTTCGTCTTCCCAGTACTCGATTTTGGAGCCGATGCTCATCCCAGAGAAAGTGTCATCTAGAGCAATCACCGGAGGATCGGCCGAGGCCGATGTGCCGAGTAAAAGAGCAAAAGTTGTCGTAATAACGAAGAAAAGGACAGGGCCACGCGTTCTTCGAGATGGGATCATGCCTCGTCCCCCACGAGCGCGGACAACCTCGAGACGTTGTCATCGAGGCCGAATGCCCCTTTTATGAATTGATCTCGGATGATCTGGTTGGTATGGACCGCTTTTTCGACTCCTTTGATGACAAAGAGGATGTCCGCGATGCGCGCGGCGTTTTTTTCGAGGCGGGAGGAGATCTCGCCGGCCATGCGGGCGTTGTCATGGAGGGTACTGCTCAGCTCGGTCGCGAGCTTTGAGGCGTCTCCGATTTTGCGCAGGCTCACGTCGGCCCTGTCCAAAGAGCCGAGGGTCATCTTCGCGATCTTCGTGATGGAAAGGCGCAGCTCTAAGAGAAGGCCCTCGATCTGGACCGTGGCTTCTTTGGACTGCTCGGCCAGACTTTTGACCTCTCTGGCCACGTCCGCGAAGCCCGAGCCGTATTGTCCCGCCATGGCCGCTTCGATGGAGGCGTTGACGGCCAGGATTTTTGATTGTTCTGCGATGGATTGGACGGACCGGACGGTTCTGCTCAAGGGGATGACGCTCTCGAGCAATTCGCCGGCCGTGTGGGCGATGCGGTCGGCGTCCAGCTTGATCTGGGAGACGTCCGTCGCGGACATATCCATGGCGGATGTGGTGTCTACCGAAATGCTGGCGTTATCTTTTGCGGCCGAGACGATTTTCTGGGAGCTCGTCTTGATGGTCACCACCATATCGCCCAGGTCGCCTGTGTAATCCATGACCAAGGCGACCGACCGGGACACCGTGGCTCCGGAGGTCATCAGCGACTGGACAGAGCTGTTGAGGGCGTGGGAGACCGCGCCGACTTCTTCGCAGACGCGCCTTATTTCGGCCAGGTTGCGGTAGCGCTCCTTCACCATGTCGAGTTCGGCGCGTTTTGTGGTCTCCTTTTCAGTCGCGATGTTGCGGATCCTGTCTCCGAGGGCAAACGCCAAGAACAATGCCTGGCCGGCGACTCCGATGTTGAGGCCTTGCTCGGCGACAAATCCCACCTGCATGACCCCGATTGTTCTGAGGACAGACGTCAATGCGCCGACGTGGAACGCGACAGCACTCAAGGCGAAAAATCGTGCGGGTCGAAATCCTGAGAACCAGACGTTGAAGGGCGCGACCAGTAAGAAGATGGCACCAAGGATAATAGTCAAGAGCCCGAGTTGCGTGAACGCCTGAACGTTTCCGAACGCTCCTCCTGTGCCGGCTACCGCAAAAAGGACCGTCAATAAGATTAGGCCTTTATCTATTTTTGGGGATGTTGTTTTTGTTTCTAGGAAAAGCCTGGCAAACACACAGTTCGTGATGCCGAACAGGCCGACGAGGATCGGCGCCGAGCGGTCTGTTAGCCAGGGCAAGCCCGACCACAGATACTGAAATCCGTGTCCCGAGAGCGCGGCTGAGAAAAGAATGCCCATGGTCAGGTGGGCGGAAAAAAAGGCGTAAATTTTGTCTCGCGTCACCGCCCACAAGAGGAGATTGTGGACGAGCATCACGAAGAGCCAGCCGAAAAGCAGACCCCAGCCGAGCTGAGAGATGATCTGCGAGTTTTCAAACTCTTTTGTGGTCGACAGGGTCATGGGGATCCGCATCGATGAGGTCGTCTTGACTCCCAGGTACATCCACCTGTTTTCGCCTTTTGCAAGCTCGATTGGGAAGACGTGGTTGGGGGAGCGGATCCGACGGGACTCGAAGGGAAAAGCGTCTCCGCCCTGCTGGCATTCCCATGGGCCTTGCCTGGGTCCGGTGCACACCTGAATCCGGTCCAGTACGGGGTAGGTGATGGCGAGGATGAGATGGGCGGTCTCATCCATGTCGTTTTGAAGTCGAACGCGAAACCAGAAAGCCGAATCGGTGTAGTTGAAGTTGGGAGCGATCTGGTCGACGGGCTTAAACGCGTCTTTTTCGGCCGCGAGATTCACTGTGGCTTCGCCGGTGGGGTCTTCCCAGTACTGGGTCAGCGGTGGGAGCGCGACGGATTCGAAGTACGGGTTGAGGATGAGCACAGGGGCTTCTTTTTTTTGTTCCGAGGGCAGCGTACTTTCTGGAGCCTTGTTTTCAGGAGCCGCAGACACCTTTGGGTCCGCGCCCAAGCACCCCAGCAGACAAAAGACGAGGCACGCGGCGATGATCCTGTTTCTCGGGCGCCTTTTAGGATCGAACGGCGATGAGGATTTCAGTTTTCTTTTTTTTTGTATGCTCGCCATCGATTTTCGAGAACGCCGAACGCGCGCCCCTGGTGCCTGCGGTTAGATCAATGCTTTGGTAATAGACCCAACCAAAAAGTGTGAAGCGTTTTGCTGTGGTGGTCAAAACGGGAAGATGAGCTGGTTGGGATATGTTGCAAACCAGCGGATGTATATTGTGTTGTCATAAGTGACAGGGGATAGAAAAAAATACTATGGAGTTGGATAAGTTTTATACACAGCGGAATAGGTCGTATTTCGAAACAGAACCTCCGCGAAAAAACGTGGGTCAAATTGTACACATGAGGTGTTATTTTGACCCATGAGCCCCCGGTGCGAGGGCCGCGCTGTGGATAGAATGTGAATAGTGATGAGGGGGGGCAATTATGACAGGGGTGAAATTATCCACAGGTAGCGTATTTATTTTGCCAAGCGACCACGGCGCGAGCCTCTGAGCGTAGAGATAGTGGGTTTTTTTAGACCCATGTCAGAGCGCGATCGCCCAAATCACGATGTCACCGGGGTCGGTCCTTTGTTCCGATGAAAGGACCAGCACGCGATGCTCTGAATGCAAGATGAGTTTCGGGTTGATATCCTGGTAATCGACGCCCAATGACAAAATACCGTTCTTCGATGTAAAGCCTGTGTCCCGCACTCCTTTCGAGTCCAGCCTGATGATGGCCACATCGCTGCTTTTAGTCGCGGTGGTCACTTTCGAGGCGACGAGGATGGTTCCGTCTTCTAGAGCGAGCGCGCTCGTAACCTTCCCGACGTCTTCGACCCCCAAGAGGTCCTGTGTCCAAATTCCATCCCCGCCGCCGAAAGAACTATCAAAGGAGCCGTCAAAAGGATGGACCATCGCGAGGACTTCATCCGGGTTATTCTGGACAATCTCCCGACTGCCCGCCAAGATGATCCGGGTATCCGTATCCAAAGGGGTGATGACATCATTCCAGAGGCCAAAGTCGCCGGCCTTTGTGGTGCCGAAGTGAACGAGCGCCTGGCCTTCATAGTTTGTGTAGCCTATTTTGATGGCTCCTTGAGTGCCGATTCTCCATGAGCACGCCCGATAATAATGGGTGTCCACGAGACACTGCCCCGCCACGAGGAGCGAGCCGTCATCCAGCGGTTTTAAAGTGGCATTTTGGGTGGACGCGGGGTAGAGCGTCACTGGAGCGCCGCCGTTGAATTTTGGATCCAGGCCCGAGCCGCCAGCAAGGACGCGAAAGACGTGAACATTGCCGCCGAAGGTGCCGACGGCAAAGATGTTGCCGGTGTGGCTGTCGTACTTTGCGCGAACGACTCTGTGGTCGGGATCAAAGAGATAGGTGCCGGCCGCACCGAACGAGGTGTCGCTGACGCCAGCGGTCGAGACCTTCCAGAGAAACCCCTGCTGCCGGCCGTCACCCGTCTGGCTATGCCCACACACGAGAAGATCGCCATCGGGAGCGAGGACGATGCCGGTCCCTGCGTCGTCGCCGTTGCCGCCGGCGATATTGTCTCTTGTGATGTAACCTTTTGTGTCAAAGGTCGTATCGAGCATGCCGTCGGCCGTGAGCTTGAGCAGCATCAGGTCCTGGTTCGTCCCACCCTCCACAGAACCCGCGATGAAGATCGCCCCGTCAGGGGCTGTGACCGCGTCACTCGGGGTATGGATTTGCATGTCCGACGCAGACGAAAATCTCCCGTTTTCACCGAAGCCGTTGTCGAGGTATTCGTCGATGTCGTCTGAGTCTGTCTCTTGTGAGTCTGTACCGCTCGAGTCTGTACCGCCCGTATCCCCTTCGATGATTGTGAGCCCGGCTCGTTTGGTGGCGACTTCGCCGAGGGGACTTTTGAGGCGCACATCATAAATTCCAGGAGGGAGCCCCGCGGGGATGATGACTCGAAGTTCTTTTTCGCTTTGCCAGGTCGCGTTCCCCAGAGACACGGCGGATGCTTCGGATTCATCGAGAGGGATGATGGTCACCTCGAAGCGGTCCTCCCCTTCGATTCCGTACGGAAACCCGCAGGACAGGTCGCGATAGACGAGGACCTCGAACCCGGCCCCCTCGATGGCGCAGTCCCACGATTCCTGGGTTGAGCCCGAATCTGGGACCAATTTCTCGATGCGCATCTCGGCGGAAGTGCCGGCCGGTTCATGACAGGTCGCAGTGAGACACGTCAGGACAAGAGCGACAGCAACTCGTAGATGCGCGATCATCAGTTAACATTATAGCCGCTGCGCCACGAAAGAGTCGTCACTAAAACGAAAATTGGTAACCCGCTTTTATGCCGAGGCCTCCGAGGGGTCCTTTGAGGGCCTCAAAGGCATTCGGTTTATTCCATTGATAGAGCAGGCTCGCGGTGATGGCCCCCGGGCCGGCGTCGAGGCACCCACCGATAGCCGTTTGAAAAGCGGGAACGGTTTTTCGGCCGGCGCTTGCAACACCATTCGCGCTTTTTATTTCGAGCCGGATAAAGGAAGGGCCGGCGCCCGCGGACGCGAAGAGCTGCAGGTGAGGGCTTGGTCGGAACCTGTAGCCCAGACCTGCGAAGACCGGGAGCACGTGCAGGGCAGTTGAGATGCCCCGCGTGCCGGACGGCTCGTTGTCAAAAAAGTAGCCCGCGTCGACGAGTGCATGGAGGCCTTTGACAATGAACCAGAGGCTCATTTCGATTTTCACAGAAAATAATGGGGCGTTGAGGTTGCCGAAATTCGTCAAAAACCCGACCGATGGCTCGATCGCAATGAGATATTCGCTCTGTCGCAGCGCGACCCGCCCGCTTTCCTTTAGCGGCGAACCTCCGCTTTTGGTCGGAACCTCGACGAAGAGGGTGTCCTCTTGGACAAAGCGGTTGAAAACCGGAGGGGCAGGGGAGGTGTAAACAAGGGTGTATGAGCTGGCGCCGGGGCGCAAAATCGACTCCGCGCTGCCGTGGGTGGCGAAGACCTCGAGGCGCAGCGCGGTGACCGGATTTTCGAACCGGTCGCGAACGGCGACGTCGAAATCACATCGGCTCTCTCCATCCGAGTTCAAGGGGCGTTTTTGTCGACCTTGGAGCCGGCACTGCGCAGGATCAGCCGGGATGAGGTCGATGTCGATGCCTGCGTGTGTCTTTTTGTGTGGAGGAACAAAAGAGATCACCTCGGCTCGCACGGTCGCTTTATCGAGCCCTTCGAAATGGTCCGGGAGGGTCAGGACGCTGCGATACAGCCCGGTCTCAATCTTTTCCGCTATCGACAGCTGTCCCAAGGTGCTCGCGAGCTTGAGCTTTCCATTGGCAGGCGAGCCCTCGTCGTCCGTGACGGCAATTTCTAGCGGGATTTTTGCGTCGCTGCCGGCGCGGTAGCTTCCGTCGGCAGATGTGATGGACACCTTGGTCGGTCTTAGAGAGCCGATCCTAAAAGCGATTTTACCTTTGGACTCAGGGTTTTTTCTAAGCCGAACCGTCACCGCGTCTGTCAAAGATTTCGTCGAGCGCGGAGCGTGGTAGATCGCGGTGTAGACGCCTTTTTTGAGTCGGGAAACAGCTCTGACCTTGCCGTGTTTCGCTTTGATTGAAAGTTTTGCATTTTTGGAAGGCTGCCCCTGTTTGTTGATGGCGTAGATCCAAAGGCGGGCTCGACCGTTCTTTGCTTTTACCTTTTTTGTCTCGGCCAAAACGCAGATCTGGTTGAAAGACGGGAGGTTGAGGACGATTTTCTTGGATTCGGAGTAGCCGTGTGTGATCCCGGGCGGGACGACGATTGGGATGAGGGCCTCGCCCTTTTTGTCGGAACGCACCGGGCCGAACGTGGTTTCGCCCACGCGGAGTGTGACTTGCGAGCGGGGTTTGGACTTGACGAAGGCGTCGCCGGTCCCCATGAGCGGCACCACCAACCAGTTGTTGGCGATGTCGTGTCCGCAGGTCGCGGTGGCGCCCAAAATTGCGAATTGGGGATAGTACTTCTTGGGCAGCGTGTATTCGAAAGTGAAGATCTCGTTTGAGTGCCGCTTTTGCTTGGAGAGCCTGCCCACATTGCTTCTCACGCGAACATGACACGCGCTGGCGGGGGTGCCTGGGCTGGGTTTTATTTTTACGGTGAGCGGCGTCTTGTCGTTTTTGCCGAGTATCAATGGGCCTTTCGGGACGGCGAGCTCGACGGTCAGGGCCTGTGCGGCGGGAGGGGGCGCTTTGTTGTTTTTTGCGCCGGCAGCAAGGGGCGGGTAGCAAAAGACGGCCGCTGCGACGACACACAAGGCCCAATGACGGTGAAAGTCCATCGGCGTCTCTTTGGTCTCTTTGGTCTCTTTGGCCCCGATCCGCAAACGCTCGCCTAGCAC
>JAABTR010000250.1 GCA_011389755.1 Deltaproteobacteria bacterium
GGATCGTTGGCCTCGAGCGGTCGATGCGCCTTGCCTTCCTTGTTGACCCTGTCCACATGGGCCGACTCGTGGACCTCCCACTCGAAGTCGGGTCCTCGCTGAAGTCCGGGAATGCTCTTTGTCGTCGACATCCTTGTACCTCCCGCCGCAGCCGGTACGTCCTTGTGCCGGCCATCATCGTGGCGAAAAAAGGCTTTCGCCTTCTTTTTAAGTCGGTTGATTGCCGGGGAACTTTAGGAATGACGATTCTTTTATCGCAGAACTACTTGGTGTCCGGTGTCTTGGACTCGGGGCCGGGCACTTTTTCGGGCGCTGAAGCCGCATTTTCTTCTTCGGCTTCGGCCGCCAGGATGTGGCGCGTCTTGTAACGGGGATCGTTGAGGATGACCTGGGCGCCCTTGCGCTCCTTGACGTCGAAGACCAAAGGCGCCAGGAGGTTCACCGTAATGGGGCGCGGGGCCGGGGGCACCGTGGCGATGGTGGCGATGGCCACGTCCTCGACTTTGTTCTCGGCTGTGGAGAGCATTTTTTTGAGCTTGTCCACCGGGTAGTCTTCGACGAACAAGCTGGGATCGATGATGACGAACGCCAGCTCAGGCTGATCGGCGGACTGGAGCCACCTGAAGGGCGAGTCGGTGCGGTGCTCGAGCAAGACGACCCGTTTGCAATCGGAAAAACCGATGAGCCCGCCCGGCATGTACAAGAGCTCGTGCTCGGGAATCTCGATCTCACCGAACCTATCCGTTTTGATTTTCACGGCTTCTCCTTGGCGTCCTCATTTTTTCTTCGCTTTGGGCAAGAAATCCGGCAGGGAGAGTCGGTCTTCTACCTCGGATGCCGCCAGCGCAGCGCGTCTGTTCTCTTCAACGATCTCTTTATGGATTTCTTCCCGGTAGACCGGGACTCCCTCCGGCGTGTCGATGCTGATCCGAACCGTGCGCCCGCGGATTTCCTTGACGGTTATGACGACGTCATTGCCTACGACGATACTCTGCCCTTGTTTTCGGCTCAGTACGAGCATCTCGCCCTTTCCGAGGGTCAGCCGGCGCCGATGAACGAAGTGTTCGTCACGCGTTGGGACACGGAGATGGCATCCTGCAGCGCCCTCGTCGTCTCATTGAGTTCCATGAAGACCTTAACCGGGTCGATGTCGATAAGTCCAGATTCTTCCCCCAAGAGGCTGTCGTGGATCCTGACGCGGACGTTTTCGGCCACGTCGAGCTGATTGAGCTTGAGCCCGGCGTCGGTCCTGGATTCGGATATCTGGTCGATGGAGGTGGCGAGGGTGTCGAGGGAGGCCTGGATATTGGGCAGATCGTCGGCGCGCAGGGCCGTCTCCAGGTCTGAAAGGACGGCAAAGACGTCGAGCCCGCCGGCGACCGTGAACGCCTCTTCCCCAGAAACATTGACGGCTTGGCGGGCGTTGGGCCCCACGTCCACCTCCTTGACGCCGTTGTTGCCGACGAAGGTGCCGTCGTCTTGGAAAGGACGCGTCTCGGTGAGGAACCCCCCGAACACGTACTCGCCCCCGGCTTTTGTGTTGGCGACCCCCACCATCGACGTGAGGAGGCTCTCCACCTCATTGGCGACGATGGAGCGCTGGTGGGCGTTTAAGGTGCCGTTGGCCGCCACCATCGCCAGCTCTTTGCCGCGAATGAGCAGGTTGGTGGCCTCGCCCAAGGCCGAGTCCGCCGCGTCGAGCTGGGTTCGGCTGCGGGAGATGTTCTTTTCGTAGTGGTCCGTGGCCGCCCTGGCCTCCCGCAAGAGCCGGATGCGCTCCGCGGCGATGGGATCTTCCTCGATGCGCTGGAACTTCTTGCCGGTGGCGCCTTGTTGTTGGAGCGAGAACAGCTCGAGGCGCTGGTTTGAGACATCGTTTATCGACTGGCGAAATACCATTTTTTCCGTCACGCGCATAATCAGCCTCCCGCCCCGAGCCCGAGGATGGTCTGGATGATGCTGTCCACCGTGTTGAGCACCCGGGCCGACGCTTGGTAGGCCCTTTGATACTGAATCAAGTTGGTCATCTCCTCATCCAGGGAGACCCCGACGGCGCTGTCTTTGAGGTCTTCGATATGTTTGATGGACGTCTGCCTCAGGCTGATCTCGTCGGCGGCCCGCCGCGCCTCCACGCCCACCTCACCGACGATGGTGGCATAGGACTCGTTGTACGTCATCGTCCCGCCGGCCGCGTTGAGCCCGTCCGCCAAGGCCGCGAGCTCCAGGGCGTTGCGGTTGTCGCCCGGGAGCAGGGCCGGGTCCTGGGCGGCCGCCACCGCTTCGGGGGAGCCGTCCACCGCCGCGTCGAGCCGGATGAGCGCGGCCGCGTTGGTGGCCGAGGCCAGTGGCGCGAAGAAGTCTCTGCCTCCAGCCCCGTCGAGACCGAAGCCGGCGGCGTGCTGGGCGTTGAACGTGGTGACGAAGTCGTAGGCGAGCTGGTCCACGTCGCTTGCGAACTGGGGCACGAGCTGATCGCGGACATTCAACGTGCCGCCCATGGCCCCGCCTTCTATCTTGTCGGTGATCACCGACACCTGCCCGCTTGGGGTGATGTATTCGATCTCGGACGCGCCCGGGGCCGCCGTGTCCTGCACCCGCAAGGTGGAGTGGCGGATGCCCTCCACGAGGGGGATGCCCCCCTCGAGAAACAAGGTGACCTGGTTCTTGTCGTTGGTGATGTAGTGCACTTGGACGTGCTCGGCCACCTCCCGGATGAGCTGCTCGCGTTGGTCGAGCATGTCCGAGACGTCGCCGTCGGCCAGGTGCTGCTTGGTGATGTCCGCGTTGATCTGCGCGATCTTTTCGGTGCGGATGTTGACCTCGGCGGCCGACGACTTGAGGATGTTGTCCATGTTCACCCGGACATTTGTCAGCTCCGAGGAGATGCGGTTGAACGCGGCCGCGAGCTCATCGCCCCGGGCGAGCATCTCCTGACGGACCGTGGTCTCCGATGGGCTCGATTGCAGCTGCCGGACGGCTCCGAAGAAGGCGTCCAGGCGGTCACCCAGCGCCGTGCCCTCCAGATCGTTGAACAGCTCAGCCACATGGGACAAGACGGTGGATCTGCGATCGGCGCTGCCCTTTAAGGTCTCCTCCTGGACCAGACGCTGCGTGGCGAAGATGTCGGTGTACCGGTGGATCCCGTCTATGGAGACGCCGCCGCCGCCGGTGGGTGGGCCGCCGACGGACGAGGTCACCAGGCGGCGCCTCGAGAAGCCCTCGGTCGAGACGTTGGACACATTGTGTCCGGTCACGCTGAGGCCGGCTTGTTGCGAGAACATGCCGGTCTTGGCCGTGTTCATGGTCCCGAAGATATTAAAGACGATGGGCATCGCGTTCCTCCTTCCTCACACCACCGCCTTTTTCCCACTGATTGTGCTCGGCGCGAGATCCAAAGTCCCGCTGCGACCGTAGGTCTGGCCGTGGCCGGCGACCCTGGTCAAAAACTCGAGCATTCCGTGGTAGTGACGGTAAAGCTGGGTGAGGAGCGCGTGGTTGAGCGAAGAGAGCCTCTTCACCTGCCTCGACAGCTCTTTGAGGTTGCGCGGGGCCTCTCCCGCCGCCTGGACCTCCGGGTCGATGAGCGCCAGAGCGTCAGCGATCTTGTCCTTCTCGCCGGCCAGGCGCGCGACCTCCTTGGCGTCGGCCTTCACGATGGCGTCGTGTTCCTGCTCGAGCAGCATCTTGAGATGGTCGAGCAGCCTTTCGGCCAGAGCTTGGGGGCTGTCGTTGCGGACATCGGGGTTGGTCATCGTTTACTCCGTTGCGCCGCCGGGGTCCCTACAGGTATGTCTCCCGAAAGACCTTCTCGAGTTCCTTCTCGAGTATTTTTTGAGCGGTCTTTTTCGGGTCGGGCAGGGCCCCTTGGGCTTGAGTCTGTTCTGAGACCTCTTTGACCGCGCTCGCCTTCGTTGCGCCGAGCGCGTCCACACTGAGGCTCACCTTGTCTTCGATTTCGGCCGGCGCGGGCTTGTCCGCGGGTTGCGGCGAAGCCGCCGGCTTTTCTGCCGTTTTTCCAGTGCCGCGGGATCCGCTGATCCCGTCTGTCTTTTTGATCTTCACAGTCTTTTCCTCCGGCACGCAAATTGGCCTTGGACCAACGATGACCTTCAATTGTAAACATCGGTGGTTTCGGCCGAACCTTGAGTCCGGAGTGTCATTAGGTTGCCGCTCGTATCATCGTTGAGCGAAGCTCCGGGCACCGCGTCGTCGACTGGGACAAAGGGTTGTCCCTTGGCCGCTTGGGGTACCAAAACCTCGATCTGCTCCAGCCCTCCTCGCCCGCTGCCGGGGATCCCCTCCAGCCGCCAGACCTTGCGACCGTAGCCGGCCTTTTGGGTCCCAGCCTCCCAGCCCGAGTACTCGATGGTGGCGATTTGTCCATTTTCAGTTCGTTCGATGTTGTGCACCCGGTCGATGACAGCCATATGGCCGGGGCGCCCGTCAGGCGCGCTCGAGCTGAGCAAGAGCGGGGTGCCGGACTGCGCCATGGCATCCAATTCCTCGACCGAGGAGGCGGTTTTGCGCGTGGCCCACGCGTCCGAGCTCCCCAGGTTAGACATGCGGGTGACCGCGTCGGCGCTGGGGAAGCCCCAACCGTGGCTGCGGGCCCGGACCGGGACCTTGAACCCCGTGCGGCGCAGCATCTCGAGGGCGAACAGGTTGCACTTGGGGTGTCCTTCGTAGCCGGATGCATCTTCCACGTTGAAGGCCGCCGGCCCGTCCGCACCTTGGGTGACGAGGTCTGCGGCCAGATCTTGTGAGGTGAGCATCCCCTCTTCGCCCCAGCGGGTCGCCGCGTCGCCGCCGAGCCACTTGCCGGCCAGGGCGGCGAGCTGCGTGTTGATCGGGGGCTCGCCCTCGCCGGTGATCACCGCTTTGTAGCTCTGCAGGCCGCGCACGATGTTGGTGGTGAAACGGGACGTCGCGGCCGTCTGCGCGGCCCGCTCCTCCACGCCCAAGGCGCTGCGGAGCATTCGGGCCATGCCGAGATCCGAGCCGGAGGCTTGTTGGGCCAGCGCGTCGGCGAACATGTCATTGTAGACGTCGCCGGCAAACCCCTTGCCGAACATCCCGGAGCTGCCCCCGCTTTTGGACATGACCGTGAACAGCTGCTTGAGCATGAGGGCCTCAAAAGCCGAGGCGGCCTGCTCGGGTGTCTCGATCCGCGGACGGACAGAGTCGAATCCGGTGCTCGGGGCGCTGTCGATGGGGGCCGGCATCACTGCACCTCGATCTCGGCGGAGATCGCTCCTGCCGCAGATAGAGATTGAAAGATCACGATGAGATCCGAGGGCTTGACGCCCAGCCTGTTCAGCGCGTTGACCAGGTCGCTCACCGTCGCCGCGGAGGGCACGAAGTGCAGCTGCCCCGGGGCCTGCTCGGCGTCCAGCTCGGTCTCTCCCACCACCACGGTCTCACCCTCGGTAAACGGGGTGTCTGGCTGGGAGACGAAGGCGCGCTCGGAGATCTCGACGGTGAGCCCGCCGTGGGCGATGGCCGCGGGTCTCAGCTGAACTTCCGAGCCCACCACCACGGTCCCGGTGCGCTCGTTGATGATGATCTTGGCCCGGCCGTCTTGTTGGACATCGACGCTGCCGATGGCCGCGAGCAGGCGCACCGAGCTGCCCTCGAAACTGTCGGGCATGCTCACCTCGATGAGGCCGGGATCCACCGCGCGGGCGTAGCCGCCGCCGAGCCTCTTGTTGATGGCTCCGACGGCCCGGGACGCGGTGGTGGCGTCGGCGCTCTTGAGGCTGAGTTGGACCTTGCTGCCCACCTTCACGCTCGTGGGGATCTCGTTTTCGACGAGCGCGCCCCCGGGGATGCGACCGACCGTGGGGTGTCCTTGAGTCTTGGAGGCTCCCTGGCCGCCGGCCGAGAAGCCGCCGACCGACAGGGGACCTTGCGCCACGGCGTAGACTTGGCGATTGGCGCCGAGCAGAGGCGTCTGAATCAAGGTGCCGCCGCGCAAGCTCTTGGCGTCGCCCAACGAGGAGACCACCACGTCGATCTGCTGACCCACCCGCGCGAAAGCCGGTATCTCGGCGGTGACCATGACCGCGGCGGCGTTCTTGATCTTGATCTTCCCCGTGTCGATGCGCACGCCGAGCCTGCGCAGCATGGCGGCCACCGACTGCAAGGTGAACTCGGCCTTTCGGCCGTCGCCGGTGTTGTTCAGGCCCACGACGATGCCGTACCCCACGAGCTGATTGGGACGCGCCCCCATCACGTCGACGATGTCCTTGAGCCTGTCGGCACGGGCCGGCGCGGCCAGCAGCATCGCGGCGAGGAGACAGAGAATGAATCGCGAGGTGCGCATCGGGTCCTCCTTCAAAGGGGGCTGTAGCGGTCGACCAACCTGTGGAGCCAACCGGGAGACTGCTGATCGGCCACCACACCGCGACCGGAGAACTCCACCTGGGCGTCCGCGATGAGCGACGAACGCACCGAGTTGTCCGGCTGCACGTCGAGGGCGCGGATGACGCCGCTGACATAGAAGTGGAGCTCCTCTGCGTTGAGCAAGATGACCTTGTGACCCTCGATGAAGAGGTCGCCGTTTGGCAGCACCTGCCTCACCCGCACGGCGATCCGCCCTTCGAGCTTTCCGTTGCGCGAGGTGCTGCCTTGCCCCTGAAAATCGCTTTTGCTCATCAGCTTGATGAGCGAGTTGGGATCGAGGTCGGGGTATTGCTCCGTGATCCCGGCCATGAGCCCTAAAAGATTGGGGATCCCGAGCTGCATCTCGGATTCCTTGCCCAAGCGTGTCTGGGCGTCGCCCTTGCCCCGGGACTCTTCGTCGATGATCACCGTGAGGATGTCACCCACCCGCGAGGCGCGCAGGTCTTCGAAGAGGCTGGGGGAGGATTGGCTCCAGATCGACCCGGCCCCTTTGGGCGCCAAGTTGCCGTCGCCGTAGTCGCCGGCCTCGTAGACCCGCTGGCGCGGTGTGTAGGGCTTTATGTGCCGGGGCTCGCAGCCCATCACGATCGCGCCGGCCCACACCCACAGGCAGACCGTGGACACAAGCCATCGGAATGTCGCCTTTGTCGTCAATTGTCTGCTTTGTCTTTTCATGGCGCCACCACGGCGACTCCAGGAGCCGCGACCTCGACCCACAGGCGCTTGGATGAGCTCCCGA
>JAABTR010000251.1 GCA_011389755.1 Deltaproteobacteria bacterium
TGCTTTGTCTTTTCATGGCGCCACCACGGCGACTCCAGGAGCCGCGACCTCGACCCACAGGCGCTTGGATGAGCTCCCGACGATGGCGAGGATCCGCTCGCCCACGGCTCCGTCTTGACGCGCGACGGCGGACGCGCTGATGCGGACCCCTCCGACCTGGGAGATCACGGTCACGCGCTCACCCCGCAGCACCACGGGGATGCCCTCCAGGTGCCGGGCGACGAAAGGCTCGCCCCCTCGCATCTGTTGCTGCAGGCGCTTGCCCACGACCTCTTTGGGCTCTTTGGCGAGCTCGTCGCCGCGACCTTCAACGGTGATCGGCTGCATCGCGAAGTCGCGTCGCGTCAAGACGTGCCCCACCGGGAGATCCCGAAGCGCGACCGGCACGTGCATTTTTTGGACGAGCTGCACCGAGACCGGGATCGACCGGAACGCCGTCCCCTCGTCGAGGAGATCCACGGGCACGGTGGTCCTGCGGTGGAAGATGGCGCCCGCGGTCCAGCGGGCCGAGACCTCGTAGCCGCTTTTGGGCACCTCGATGTTCCCCACTCGGCCGATGCCCTCGAGCACCACTCCCGCGGGGAGAACCTCGTTGATCGCCTCTTTGACGCGCTTTTCGACCTCTGCGGCCTCCGCCTTGCGCCCCGGACGCTTGAGCCTCTTGCGGGCCGGGATACGCAGCGTGTGATCGTCGAAGCCCGCGCTCGCAAGGGCAGAGATCACCTGAGACTCCGTGATGAGCGCCGAGCGTCCGGGGAGAGGAGAGGTTGCGACCTCCACCTCGCACACGTCGCCCGAGCAGCGCGGCACCACATCGCCCACTCGGATCACGGGGCCGAGGTCGGCCCGCGCCGAAGAGACGGCGGTCAGGGCGAAAAGGACGGCTGCGGCGGCTATTGGAGCTCGAGACAACATGGCTTAGCTCATCCTCGTGGTCTGTTTGAGCATCTCGTCCGATGCGGTGATCACCTTGGAGTTGACCTCGTAGGCTCTCTGGGCCGAGATGAGGTCGATCATTTCTGAGACCACTGCGACGTTCGACATCTCCAAGAACCCCTGGAGCATGGTCCCCGCGCCTTCCTCTCCGGGGGTGGCGAGCAAGGCCTGGCCCGAGGCCGGCGTCTCGACGGCGAGGTTTCCTCCGATAGACGATAGCCCGGCCGGGTTGGAGAAGGTCGCGACCTCGAGCGTCCCCACCTCCACCTGGTTCATGTCCTCGCCCAGGGTGACGCTGACGACTCCGGACTCGGAGATTGTGATCGAGGTGGTGTCGGCCGGGACCGTGATCTCCGGCTCCACCACATACCCGTCGGCGTTGACGAGCTGTCCCTCGGCGTTGGTCTTGAAGACCCCTGCGCGGGTGTAGGCGATCTCGCCGCTTGGTTGAGTGACCTGGAAGAACCCCCGGCCCGCGATGGCGAGATCGAGAGGGTTGCCCGTCTGGCGCATCTCTCCGCCGGTGTGGTCCTTGTAGGTGGCCACCAAGCGGACACCGTGACCGATCTCCGTGCCCACCGGCAGAGGAGAGCCGGTGGGGGAGGGCGCCCCGGCCTGCACCTGCGTCTCGTAGAACATGTCGGCGAACTCGGCTCGGCTGCGCTTGTATCCGGCGGTGTTGACGTTGGCCAGGTTGTTCGACAAGACGTCGATGTTCTTCTCCTGGGCTTTCATTCCGCTCGCTGCGTTGGACAGTGCCCGTATCATATCTCTTCCTCCTCGCTAGACCCGCCCTGCGATGTCGCGGGCCGCGCGTTTGTCCATTTGTGAAAATGTCTGGATCGCCTTCATGGTGGCGTCGAAGTGCCGCTGGGCGGCGACCATCTCGGTCATCCCGTTGACCAGGTTCATGTTGGAGCGCTCCTGATAGCCGGCCATCACCGGCGCCGTGGACGTGCTGGGTGCGGCGCCGGCCGCGCCGTTTGGATCGAAGATCACCCGCCCATCGCCTTGAACCAGCGCCTGCTCGTCCGCAAACTCGACGAGCTTCATCTTTTCGAATTCGTTTCCGTCGGCCACGATGGTGCCGTCGCCTCGGATCTGGATGTCCCTGGCGCCCGGCGGCAGGCGCACTAAGCCTTTCTCGCCGTGGACCTCATACCCTTCGTTGGTGACGAGGTTGCCGTCTGGTCTGAGGATCATCGAGCCGCCCCGCAAAAAGCCCACCCGGTCTCCGGCTTGGATCTGCATGAAGACGCCGCCGGTCAGCGCCACATCGAGGGGGTTGTCGGTGGAGACGATGGGGCCGGGGCTCACGTCGGTCAGCATCTTTGTGGGCTGCGCGAAGCTCAACTCCTTCGAGCGGCTCGGCCCCAGGACTTCTTGTGCTGACGCGAGTGACCGCTTGAAGGCCGGAGTGTTGACGTTAGCCAGGTTGTGGGAGAGCATTTCGACCCGATGTTGGTCGGTGATGGCTCCCGATAGAGCTGTGTAGATTCCATTACCCATGTCAATCCTCCAACATCGCCCTGAGGCGGTGGACCGCTTCGCTGCGCACCTGGCAGATGCGCGACTCGCTCACTCCGAATTTTTCGCCGATCTCTTTGAGAGAGATCTCGTCGCTGTAGTACATGGCCAAGACCCGCTGCTGCTTGTCCGAGAGCTTGGAGATCGCGGTGGCGAGCCTGCCTTGCAGCTCTGCGAAGATCACGTCATCTTGCGGGTTGCCCGGGACGCGATCGGGGTATCCTCGGGGCGTGTCCATGGCCTGATCCACGATGGTCGGTGACAACACGGTGGCGTGCTGAAGCTGCACCAAGAGCTCGTGGTACTTCTCGAGTGGGATGTCCAGGCGCTCGGCGATCTCTTCCTCATTGGGTTGTCTGCCCAGGTCCCTCTCAAGGTCGCGGATGGCCTGGGCCAGGTTGCTCGACTTGGTCCGCATATCTCGGGACAGAGGGCTCTGGGAGCGGATCTCGTCGATCATGGAGCCGCGGATTCGCCGCTTGACCAGCGCCCTGAACTGCTCTTCGCGCTCGGGGTCGAAGCGGGTGATCGCGTCGACCAGGCCCAGCATGCCCGCGCCGATGAGATCATCGAGGGAGATGCTGGAGGGAGCCTTGCGCTTGACGCCGCCGGCGATCCTCTTGACCAGGGGCAGGTATTCCTCGGTCAGCCGCTGCCTGGTCTGCGGATCGATGCCTTGAACCTGGGCGTACTTGCGTCTCATCTGCTCGGGGCTGTAGGTCATCTGAGCATTCTCCCCGAGCTGGCAGCTCCGCCGGGATCCCGCTGCGAAGTGATGATGTGCGTGGCGATGTCCTGGATCTGCTTGCTCGCCGGCGATCCGGGATAGGCGGCGAGCAAGGGGCGCCGCTCCATGATCGCCCGCTGAATGCTGGGATCACGGACCACGTGACCGGCCAGCCCCAGGCTGAGGGGCAAAAAGCGTCCCGTGACCGATGATATTTGCTTAAAGAGCGCCAGCCCCTCCTGGCGGCTGCCCACCATGTTGGCCACCAGGGAGATGCGCTCCACCTTTTGGTTTTGCGACAAGATCTTCATGATGGAAAAGGCGTCCCGCACCGAGGTGGGATCCGGCGTGGCCACGGCCAAAATGATGTCGCCCGCGCCCGCCAGCGTGACGGCGGTCTCGCCGATGCCGGCGGCGGTGTCCACCACCACGTAGTCGAACCGCTGCCCGGCGTCGCGGACGCCCCTGATGAGATCGACCCGCGCCGCGCTGTCGAGCTCGGCCATCTCCTGACGTCCCGAAGCCGCGGGCAAAAGCGAGATCCCATGAGGCGTGTCCAAGATTGCGCTGGGCAGATCCACGTGACCTCGCATCACATCCCACAAGGTGGCTGGCGCGTGAACCCCGAGCATCTGATCCGCGTTGGCGAGCCCCAGGTCGCCGTCGAGCAACATGACACGACCGCCGAGGCGCGACAGCGCGATGGCCAGATTGACGGCGATGGAGCTCTTGCCGACCCCGCCCTTGCCGCCGGTCACGCTCACGAGGCGCATGCCGGCCCCTCGGTACACCCGCGGCAGGGTGACGGGGTCTGTGTTGGCGCTTGAGCTCTTTGAATCGTATCTCATCTAATCCACCTCACGCTTCCACACCGAGAAGCAAGCTGACGACTTTGCCGCACCGGGCGACCTCGATATCCTCTGGGACCCTTTGTCCTCCGGTCATATAAGAGATAGGCAGCTCGGTCATCTTGACGATGTTTAGAAGACCGCCGGGTTGCATGCTCTCGTCGATCTTGGTCACGATGACGCGCGAGGGTTCGAAGACGCCGAACCGGGAGGCGATGGCCGCCTGCTGGGCCGGAGAGTGGGTGGCGGAGGTCAAAAGGTGCGTCTCTACCGCTTCGCCGGTGGCCGCGAGGAGCTCCTTGAGATGTTCGCGCACTTCTTCGTTTTCGAACGCGCGCCCGGGAGTGTCGATGAGCAGCGCGTCCACGTGGGCGTAGGTGCGCAGGGCCGCCGCCATGGTCTCGGGGCGATCGGCGACGACGAAGGGGACGCCGATGAGCTCGGAATAGCGCCTCGCCTGATCCACCGAGCCGATGCGGTAGGTGTCGGTGGTGATGATGACGATGTCGAGCCCCTCGGACAGGGCCATGCGAGAGGCGAGCTTGGCCATGGTCGTCGTCTTGCCGACACCGCTTGGCCCGACAAACGAGAAGATACGAGCCGGGCCGCCGGGCACCAGAGGGCCGGCGATCTTGATCTGCTTGCTGAGCATGTCGCGCAAGAGGCCCCGGGCCAAAGAGAGCCAGTCTCGGCGATCGATATCCTTGAGCCCCAGCTCCAGCTCCACGGCGCGCACCAGGTCTCGGGCCAAGTCCGGCATCACCCCGGTGTCGACGAGCTCTGTGTACAAAGGCCCCAGCAGCCTCCCCGCCTCCTGCTCCCTGGAGGACTCGATGATCAAGGTTCGCAGGTCGTTGAAGCCGGGGAGGATGGCCTCGTCGGTGAGCTTGCGCATCTCCCGGACCATGCGGCGCAGCGAAGCGATCTCCTCCATGAGCGGCTCTAGCGTCACGCTCAGCGACTCTCGGTTGTCGTGAGACTCCGAGCTCTTGTCGGGCCCGGGAGAGACCGGGGGGCGCATGCGGCCGCCCTTGTCGGTGCCCACGGCGGTGACCTCGACGATCCCCGCGGGATTGTCCAGGTTCCGCGCCGATACGATCATGGCGTCTGCGCCGAGAACTCGGCGTGTCTGACGAAGCGCTTCGCTCATGCTCCTGGCTCGGAATGTTCTCGTTTCCATAGTCTACACCTGCTGCTGCTGCTGGTTGTTCACCGCTTGACCGGCCACGCCGAGCGGTACGATTTCCGTCCCCTGAGCGATCTCCGCGTAAGACAGGACGGCGAGGCCCGGGATTCGCGGAGAGATGAAATCCGACACCGCGCGCCGCACGTCCGGGGATGTGACGAGCAGGGGCGGGGCGGTGGAACGACTGAACTCGACGGCCAGGCGCTCGACGGTCTCGAGGAGCCTGCGTCCCAGGCGCGGGTCGACACCCAGGACCTGGCTGGAGGCGGCGGCCGAGGTCTGACGCAGCTCGTTCTCGAACGTGGTGTCGAGGATGAGCCCGTAGATCTTGCCGTCGTCGCTGAGGTATTTCTTGGTGATCTGCCGGGAGAGCCGGTGCCGGACGAACTCGGCGAGCTGATCGGCGTCCTTGGTGCGCGGCGCGTACTCGGCGAGCACCTCGAAGATCGTGCGGAGATCTCGGACCGACACGTTCTCCTTGAGAAGCCGGCGCAGCACCCGCAGCACCTCGGTCGCGGCCATGCTGGCGGGGATGAGCTCTTCGACGAGCCTTGGATGGCTGCGCGCGAGGATGTCGAACAGCTCCTGGGCTTCCCCCCGGCCGAGCAGCTCGTGCGCGTGGGCCCGAACCACCTCGGTGATGTGCGTGACCATGACCGTCGCCGGATCGACCACCGT
>JAABTR010000252.1 GCA_011389755.1 Deltaproteobacteria bacterium
GACGCCCTCCAGGTTGTGCACCGCCATCTGAGTGCTCGCGTGAAGCCGCAGACCGGGCAGGTGCTTTTTGACAAACGCCGCGGCCGCCAGATCCTGGACGATGACCCCGTCCGCGCCCGACTCCCACACCCCGGCGAGCATGCTGCGCGCCGCGTGGAGCTCGCGGTCTTGCAAAAGAGTGTTGAAGGTGACGTAGATGTTTTTTCGCGGCTCGAGGCCATGGGCGTAGCCCAAGAGGCGCGCCAGCTCGTCAAGATCGAAGTTGACCGCCTCGGCCCGTGCCGAGAACTCGCGCAGCCCGAGGTAGACCCCGTCCGCGCCGGAGCGCAGCGCCGCCATGGCCGCCTCGGGCTCCCCGGCCGGAGCCAGCAGCTCCACCCCCGATTTACCCGTGCCGGTTGTCGCAGAATCCGTCGTTATAAGGTCCTCTTCACATCTTCAAACGGCCTTCAAGACCGCTCCAGAGGCCTTATACGCCATCACACGCCCCGAATCATCCCCATATCACTCGAACAGCGGCAGGTAGTCACCATACCCCTGCTCAACCAGGCGATCCCTCGGCACGAAGCGCAGCGCGGCGCTGTTGACGCAATAGCGCTCATTGGTGGGGCCGGGGCCGTCGTCGAAGACGTGCCCGAGGTGGCTGCCCGCTGCGGCGCTGCGCACCTCGGTGCGAACCACACCGAGGGACGCATCCTCCACCTCCACCACGCTCTTTTTCTCGATGGGCTTTGTGAAGCTCGGCCAACCGCTGCCGCTGTCAAACTTGTCCGCAGAGCTGAAAAGCGGCTCGCCGGAGACGACATCGACATAGATCCCCTCCTGCTTGTTATCCCAAAACTCGTTGTCAAACGGCGGCTCGGTCGCCCCTTTTTGCGTCACGGCATACTGCCTGGGCGACAGCTGCTCTTTGAGCTGGGCTGGGAGCGGCTTGGACCAAGGACCCGGACTCTTTTTTGACACCATCTGCCCCGCATCCTCCTTCCAGACGCTCTTGAGAAAGCTCGAGCGCCCTGACAGCACTTTGTAGCGCCGGTAGCTCGACTCATTCTTCTCGTAGTATCCCTGGTGGTAGGGCTCCGCCGGATAAAACGGCGCTTCATCCAAAACAGGCGTTACGATGGGTGAAGAAAACCGGCCGCTTTTGGCCAGCGCTTCCTTGCTCGCGTTCGCCGCCTCGCGCTGGGCGCTGTCTCGGACGAAGACGGCGGCGCGGTACTGGGGCCCCCGATCGGCGAACTGACCTCCTTTGTCCGTCGGGTCTATCTGCCGCCAAAAAACGTTCAGCAGCTCCTCATAGCTCACCCGGCTCTCATCGTAATAGACGCGCACGGCCTCGTAGTGGCCTGTCTTTTTGGTCCCGACTTGCTCGTAGGTCGGATTCTCGACGTGCCCCCCGGTGTAGCCGGACACCGCCTCCTCCACGCCCTCTACCCCTTCGAAGGCAGCCTCGATGCACCAAAAACAGCCCCCCGCGAACGTCGCGACCTCGATCTTTTTGTCACTGTCTCCCAAAGCCCCGGAATTTGCCGAAGGCTGCCCCTTCGACCCAAAAGCCGGGGACGCCGAAACCGCCAAGAGCATCGATGCGACCGCCCCGACGATGCGGCTCAATTTTCGCCAAGCGCCCACGCTCTTCATAACGGCACCTCCACGGCGCGACCGACGCTTTTTCGTGGCCGCATCGATAACCCTAGAACCTCTCGGCTGTATAGAACCGGCCAGACAACCCGCGTTACACTCCCCCGTTCAATCATTGGGTTTCCAACGATAACGCGTAAGCATTTCAGAACTTTACTCTTTTTAATCTATATGCGATGCTTTTTATTTGCTTGGACGTGTTTCGACACACGGGATGAAAAGACTAAACTTTTAAAGTGCGAGTGAAAGCTGACATGACAAATCAAGAAATTCACGATGATATCGACCTCGATCGCACGCACGTGGGACGCTACGAGCTACTCTTCCCCATCGGCCGCGGCGGCATGGGAGTCGTGTACCTCGGTCGATTGACGGGCCCGGCAGGGTTCGAGAAGCTGGTGGCCATCAAGATCATCCACCCCAGCTTGGCCGCCCAGCGAGAATTCACAGAGATGTTTCTCGACGAGGCGCGCCTCGCCGCATTGGTGCACCACCCAAACGTCGCGCAGATCCTCGAAGTGGGAACCGAGGACGATATTTTATTTACCATCGGAGAATTCGTAAAAGGGGTCCAGCTCGGAGAGCTGGCGCGCCGCGTCCACCGGGCCACAGGGGAACGGATCCAGCCGTTTCTAATCGCTCACTTCGTCAGACAACTGTGCCGAGGGCTTCACGCGGTCCACGAGCAGAAAGGCCCCGACGGAGACGACCTCGGCCTCGTCCACCGAGATGTCTGCCCCCGCAACCTTCTGGTCTCCCAACAAGGCTACGTCAAGCTCATCGACTTCGGCATCGCTTGGGCCAAGGAACGTCTCACCCACACCGACGCCGGAATCCTCAAGGGGAAAGTCGGGTACGCTGCGCCCGAACGCATCCGCGGCGAAAAATTCGACCACCGATGCGACATCTATGCGTCCGGGGTCATCCTGTACACGCTTCTCTTGGGACGATCCCCGTTTCCCGGGAGACAACTGGCCACGCGCATCAAACGCATCTTGTCGGGCCAATTCAGCTTTCCCAGACACGTGGACCCGAGCATCGACCCGGAGCTCGAGCGCATCGTCTTGATCGCACTGGCTCCCAAGCCTCAGCACCGCTACGAGACCGCTCGGCAGATGGCCGACGAGCTGGGCAGCTACATCGAAAAGACCGCGAATGCCTCCCCCGAGGAGCTGACCCGAAAGCTGGTGTCCGATCATTTCGAGCAGGAGCTCGCGATGTGGCAGCGGCGCATCGAGCAACTGCACAGCCAGAGGAACCCCTCTTGGGCGGCATCGATTCGCGAGAACAAAGGCCCTGTCGACTGGGACAATTACCCCACCGAGCCCTACGAGCCGATCTCGGGCCCAGACAAAGACATCCAAGACGCGAGCATCACGCGGCCTCTTTGTCCCGATAAGTAAATAGAATTTTTTTTAAAGGCAGGAGGTCCGTTTTTCGTTTCGGCGAGCGATACAGGATTCGAACCTGTGACCTTTGGCTCCGGAGGCCAACGCTCTATCCAGCTGAGCTAATCGCCCAAAACGGCCCTGTGTGTAGCGCAACGCGTCTTGCGTGTCAAACGCGCTCGTGATCCTCTCCTAATTTTTTTTTCGCGTCCCCGCCCCCTTAAAACTCGAACCCATAGGACATAAACTGCGTTCATGGTGGGTTTACAGACAAAATCACCTCGGCCGCCGCTGCTCGTGGCCTTCGCGACCTCGGTCACGCTGTATGCCTTGACCCGGCTCACCAACACCCCGTGGCCGGGACTTCGGGAGCCGGGCTTTGGGCTCGAAGCGCTCACCGTCGGGGTCTGTCTGCCGCTCATCGCGCTTTCTCTACCCTTTCGAAATTACCCCGAGCGCGCCGGGGCGATCCTAGGCTGCGTTTTCGCAGGTACGGCTTTGTGTTTCACCGCGGGACTGGGCGAGCAGCTCGCGTTCGCTTTGGACGCGGGTGCGGTGGAGGCCAAATCCTTTTTGGAAAACACCTTGGCGGTCTTGATGACCACGGCCGCCATCCCTTTGAGCTTGGAGACTGCATTGGTCAGGGCCCGCAAAAGACCGATGATGGTCACAGCGCTCGTCCCAGCGGTGGCCGCCGGACTGAGCCAGCTTTTGTGGTTCGGTCTCCACAGGCTGATAAGCGGCCCCACAGGCCTCGAATATTGGATTGGAGTGCGGGTTGCGACGAGCGCGACCGCCGGTCTCGTCGCCGGCTTTTTGACCGCCGACATCGTCCCTTTGTCCGAACCCTGGCGCGCCTTTTTCAGGCTGCCTCGTTTCTTGTCCGCGGGCCGGTTTGCGGTGGTGGCGACCGCGGCCTGCAGCACTTTCGCGGCGGTGGACGTCTCTTTAGTGCTGGCGGACGAACACAGATTCATCAAGCAGCGCTTGGACGACTACTACCTCGCCCTGACAAACTACCAGCGCGCCAAGAGCGAGCAGATGGTCTACCCAAAGCTGCACGACGACCTGGACATGGCGCGCAACGCCATCTTGGGCTCGGTCGACTCAGGCAGCCCGCTCCGCAGCGAGCTGGCCCAGATGCTTGCAGCGATCGAGGACAAAAGAAGATCCGAGAGCTTCACCTCCTTCGCCCTCGATGTCATGCGGGTGAATCGGCGATTGCTCGATTCGGGTCGAAACATCTTCTTGGAGCCCCATGAGCTGCGCTCAGGCGGCCTCATCTCACGGGTCGTTCTCCGCTACGATGTGGTGGATCATGGACGCGCACGAGGCGGTGGACGTTCTGTTTTACTGCTGACCCTGCGCCGCCACGACTCCCTAATCCTGGACACACCTTACCTCGGGCTCTCCTATCCGGGGATGGGAACCGTTTTGCTCGGACACATCGAGGAGATCGCGCTGCGCAAGTACGCCCCTTTGCTGGCGGGAGATGTCCCTCGACTCGACCCTCGCGAGCATCGCCTCGCCCACGTCATAAGCGGCATCCGGAGCGATTGGAGGCAATCGTTTTCACGCAACCCGGCTCTCAAGAGGTTCTTTACTCACCCCGCCTCCGAAGAGCTGGCCTCGATCGCCGCACGCGACAGCCAGGTCACCGATATCGCCCAGGCCAAAAACGCGATGAGCGCCCACGCTCGCGTCGTGTTCGACGCGCTCACGGCCGCGCTCATCGCGCAGACCCAGATCCACGAAGCCCGCCATGCCATGGACGGGCTCTGGAACATGATCCCGGCGGCGCTGGAAGAGCTGCAGCCCGGGAGCGTCGCAAAGGCCGGCGCCGGAGAAATCCGCGCTCACTTGACGGAGGTCATCGACGGCCCGCTCGGCCCACGCTTTGGGCTCGGCCGCATCGCCCAGTTCGTCACCGAGGAGTCGAACCGGGCGACCTCGTACTTTTTCGCGTCCATCGTCATTCTCGAATGCTTGTGGGGAAAGAGCCTGCGCCGCCCAGACATCACCGTCCCGGGCTCATCTGGGCCCAAGACAGCCCGAGCGCCCATCGACGCAAAGAGCCCCGGCCGGCTCAGCTATTCACGGATAACAGGCGCTTACGAGGATCTGCGCATGGAGACGGAGGACGAGCTGCGCCGACGCGCTCAGTCGTGCTTCGAGAATCTCTTCGACGAGCCTTACCCCCACATAGAGATCCAAGCGAAGTACGCGCGATAATCGGTTTTGGGCTCGTTTGGATTGCGACGAGCGCCTTTGCTTTTTTGGGCTACATTTCCTTGCAAACCATTGATGGAAACACCCAGGGTCGGATGAACGCGAACGCACCCAAAAACGCTTTTTCCTGGCTGCCTCCGGTCAGCGACGACCCCTACACGATCCTCATCGCGGACGACGACCTGACGTCGCTGCGCACCGCCGTGCGCCCTCTCCAAAAAGCCGGCTACCACGTCTTGATAGCCCGGGACGGACACGAAGCCTGGGAGCTGATAAACGACTCCCCGCCTCCCGACGTCGCGGTGCTGGACTGGATGATGCCGGGATATGACGGCCCTGAGCTGTGCCGGATGCTCCGCCAGAGAAAAGACCGCTTCATATACACCCTCTTGCTCACCGCAAAGACCGGCGTAGACGACTTGGTCGAAGGGCTCGAGTCCGGCGCGGACGACTTTTTGTCCAAGCCCTTCAACCTGGCCGAGCTCACAAG
>JAABTR010000253.1 GCA_011389755.1 Deltaproteobacteria bacterium
GACGACTTGGTCGAAGGGCTCGAGTCCGGCGCGGACGACTTTTTGTCCAAGCCCTTCAACCTGGCCGAGCTCACAAGCCGCATCGCCGCGGGGATCCGCATCGTCGCCTACGAAAATCAGCTCGCCGAAAAAACGGCGCGGCTCGAAGAGTATGCCGAATCGATGGAGCGGCTCGCCGAGGAGCGCGCGCGCCAGCTCGTGCACGCCGATCGCATCGCGACCTTGGGGATGCTCTCGGCCGGCATCGCCCACGAAATCAACAACCCCACCTCGTTCATCAGCGGAAACGTGCAAATGCTCAAGCGCTTCTGGCCTTTTATCGAAGACGCCTTGGCGCGCGATCAGAGTGGGGACGAAAAGGCCCGCTTCATAACAAAAGAGACCCCCAGGCTCCTCGATGAGATGACCAAGGGCATCCGCCGCATCTCGACCATCGTCTCAGGGCTGAAGCGCTACGCCAGGCAGGAGCGCTCCGACAGGGAGCCGGCTTCCCTGGCGGAGTGCATCGAGGACGCGGTGCAGCTGTGCTCGAGCCGGCTCAAAAAAGTAAAACTCGAGCGCGACGTCGCACACGCCCCTCCCATCGAGATCAGCGCGCAGGAGATCACCCAGGTCCTCGTCAATCTCATCGTGAACGCCGCCGACGCCCTCGACAGGACCTCGGATGGGCGCATACGGATCGGTCTTCGCGACGAAGCGAACGTGCAAATCATCAGCGTCGAAGACAACGGATATGGGATCCCCAAAGAGCATCGACAGCGGATCTTCGACCCGTTTTTCACAACCAAACCGCCGGATCGCGGCACGGGCCTCGGGCTGTCCATCAGTCACGGCATCGTCCGGGACCACGACGGCAGCATCCGCGTGGAGCGCAGCCCTATCGGGGGCGCTCGCTTCGTCATCGAGCTGCCGAGCGCCCAAAAGGAAGGACACGATTCTCAATGACGATACATATCCTCATCGTCGACGACGAAAGCGACATCCGGTCCATGCTCTCACGCCACCTGAGGTTCTCGGGCTACTCGGTCGACGAAGCCGAGAACGGCTGCGATGCCCTTGAGAAGATGTCCCGGCGCAAGACCGATATCGTCATCACGGACATCATGATGCCCGTGATGGACGGGGTGGATCTTTTGCGAAACATCCAGCAGCAGTATCCCATGACGCGCACCATCGTCATCACGGGTTACGTGACCCTGGAGAACGCCCTGGCCTGTCTGCGACACGGCGCCGACACCTTTATCCTCAAGCCACTCGAGGATCTGGGTGAGCTCGACGAGGCCATCGAGCGCTCCGTGAGGACCGTGGCTCACTGGGTGGAGCTGCTCAAAAAACTCTCGGGGATGAAAACAAAAAAATAACGCTCGGAAAAAAAGCGAAAAGTACTTCCATGACCATAATAGACAACGAAATCATCGACGCCGAGCTGCTCGCGGAATTTGTAGACGAATCGGTTGATTCTCTGACCGAGACGGACCAGCTTTTCGTGCAGCTCGAACTCAACCCCACCGACCTCGATGTCGTCCAGGCCATCTTTCGACCGGTTCATTCGGTCAAGGGCAACTCGGTCTTCTTCGGTCTGCTCCAGGTCAAAACTCTGGCCCATGAGCTCGAGACGCTGCTCGATCGCATCCGCAAAAGAGAGCTCGTGGCCGACGCCGGAATCATATCGGTCCTTCTCGCCGGCATCGACGAGCTCAAGGCGATGCTCTTTCGGGCCCGCGACCAAGAGCCCGAGGTTACGAGACACCAGGCCTTCGATGGGCTGGTGGAGCGCATCAAGGTCGCGGCCTCCGGCGAGACCCGCGTCGTCAAACAGGATCGCATCTGGTGGTCGGTGTTCGAGACGCTCACGGGCCTCCAAGACGAGTTCGGCGCCGAGTCTCCAAAACTGTGGGAAGAGATCGAGGCGATTTTATCCACGATGGCTCAAGCGATGCCGGTCTCCTCTGCGCCACCCGCGGCGACCCATCCCGAGCCTTTCGCCGCAAAGGGCGAAGAACCCGAGCCCCGACAAGCGCCACCGGCCTCGGCCACCAACGCCGCTAAAGACTCGGCGAAGACCATGCGCATCGCCGAGTCGCACGTGGACACCTTCTTGTCTTTTGTCGGCGAGCTCATCGTCGTCGGCGATCTTTTCAAACATCTCGAAGGCAGGGTGGGGGAGCTCGAAGATTGCGGGTCCTTGCTCGCGGAGTTCAGGAGGGCCAACGAGACCTTCTCCTCTTTGTCGGACAACCTGCGCGACAGCATCATGCAGATACGCAAGGTCCCGGTGAACAAGCTTTTAGGCAGGGTCCCGCGCATCGTCCGAGACATCTCAACCTCCTCGAGCAAGAAGATGACGGTGGAGACCGTCGGCGAAGATATCCGCATCGACAAAAGCCACGTGGATCTTTTGGAAGCGCCGCTCATGCACATGGTCCGCAACGCCGCCGACCACGGCATCGAGTCCCCCGAGGAGCGCGCGGCATCGGGAAAAATAGAAGCCGGCCTCGTGCGCGTCGGGATCGAAGAAGGCGATCGCCATATCGTTTTGACGGTGAGCGACGACGGAAGAGGTCTCGATCTGGAGGCCATACGGGAAAAAGGCGTGGGGCTCGGCCTCATAAGAAAAGACGCCCCCCTCGCACAGCAGGACATCATCAACCTCATTTTCTCCTCAGGGATCTCGACAGCGAGGTCCGTAACCGACGTCTCGGGCAGAGGCGTGGGAATGGACGTGGTCAAACGGGGGATAGACTCCGCCGGCGGCTGGATACGCGTCGACACCGAGGCCGGCTCGGGCACCACGATGCAGGTCTTTTTGCCCAAGAGCGTCACGACGCAGATCATGACCGGCTTCTTGGTGGAGATCGCCGGGCAGCGGTTTTTCTTTCCCATGGACAAGGTGCTCGAGACCTTTCAGATGCGGCCCAGCGAGACCAAGTCGCTCAAGAACCAAGGGCGCTGCGTGGTGCGGCACGGGCAGACCCAGCCGGTCCTCGAGATCCGAAAGGTTCTCGACCTTCCCGGATACAACCTAGGTAGCGAACCGGAGATCGCCGTCACCGTCGCCACCGGAGCCAGCCGCGTCGTGGTCTTCGTGGACGCCGTCCTGGGTGTCCAGCAGATGGTCGTCCGCGAGATCAGCGGCCTGAGCAAATCCAGCGAGATCGTGGTGGGCGCCGCGTTGATGGGCGACAACTCCGTCGTGCTGATTTTGGATCTCGACAAAATCACCCCCTGAAAAATTGGGGGGGGCTCGCTTCCGGCCAAGCGCTATACTTTTGACGAATCATCGCAAGGAGGGACGGGATGCTCAAAAGAACCTGCGGCTTTTTCGCCGCGGTCTTGGCTTTGACATCGGGGTTCGCTGGTTCACCGCACGCCGCCGCGCTCACCGAAGAGGACGTGCCAAATCCCTTGAAGCCTTGGATTTCGTGGGTTACGTCGCCTGATCCTCAACAGGACTGCCCCATCATCGACGATTCTCCCCACTGCGTCTGGCCGGGCTCTTTGCGCCTCGACTTGAAGGACGCGACCGGGGCTTTCGAGCTCAGAGTCCGCGCGGACGCGCCCGTCGAGCAAATCCTGGTGGGCGACGCATCGATTTGGCCGCAGGGAGTCCTCGTCGACAAAAAACCCGCCGCGGTCCTATCGCGCGACGGCTTACCCAGCGTGCACCTCGGCGCGGGCACCCACGTGATCACCGGCGAGCTCATGTGGCCCGCGCTGCCCGAAGGTCTGCGCATTCCCCGGGCGGCCGCGATCCTCTCATTGTCTCTCAACGGCAAAGCCGTCGATTTCCCGAAGCGCGGAGCCGACGGGATCTTGTGGTTGCAAAAGCAAGACGCCGCCGAAGTCGATGACGGTGACCGCCTGGATCTGACCGTGATGCGCAAGATCGAAGACGGCGTGCCGATGACAGTCGAGACCAGGCTGATCATCCGCGCCTCGGGTCGATCCCGCGAGGTCGAGCTGCCCACACCGCTGCTCCCGCAAACCCAGCTCCTCGACATCGACTCGCCCCTGCCCACCCGCATCGGCGGCGAGCAAAACCTGCACCTGCAGCTGCGCGCGGGGACCCACATCGTCATTATCCGAGCCCACACAAACTCAGTGATCCCCAAAGCCTTTTCTGCCCCAGATCATCCAGGGCCCTGGCCCAAGACCGAGACATGGGTCTGGCAAGCCGACGAGGATCTGCGCCAAGTGTCGATCTCCGGCGCTCCGGGCGTGGATCCCTCCCACACCACCTTGCCCGACGAGTGGAAGTCCCTGCCGGCTTTCATCGTGTCGCCGGGCGACGCCTTGACCTTCGAGACGACACGGCGGGCTCAGCCTCTGCCGCCTCCGGATCAGATCGAGCTCGACCGCCAGCTGTGGCTCGACATCGACGGGACCGGTTACACCGCGCGCGATTCCATGAGCGGGACCCTCAACCAGACCTGGCGCCTCAACCTGAGCGCTCCGGGAAAGCTCGGCCGCGTGTCCGTGAAAGAGTCAGACAGGCTGATCACAAAAAGCCCCACTGAAGAGACCGCGCGAGGCGTCGAGCTTCGAAAGGGCGAGCTGCAACTCGTGGCCGAATCCCGCTACGAGGATGCCCGGCTGAGGATCCCGGCGGTGGGCTGGGACCACGACGTGCAAAGCCTCTCGGCCACGCTGAACCTCCCGCCCGGCTGGCTTTTGTTGTCAGCCGCCGGCGTGGACAACCTCTCGGGGACGTGGTGGGACGACTGGAGCCTGTTCACCTTTTTCTTCGTCCTCGTCGTCAGCCTCGCCATCGCAAAGCTCACGCGTGTCTGGATCGGTGTCGTGGCCCTGGTGGCGCTCGTTTTGTGCCACCAGCAAGACGACGCCCCTTACTTCGTCTGGACGAGTCTTCTTATGTCCCTTGGTCTGCTCCACGTGCTGCCCCACGGTCGGCTCAGAGCCATCGCCAAGATTTGGTGGTGGGGGAGCGTTATCTGGCTCGCCATCGTCCTCGTGCCTTTCAGCGTCTCCCAGGTCAGGACCGGCCTGTTTCCCCAAATCCAGCACGAATACACCTCCGAAGGGCTCAGCTTCGAAAAAGCGGAAGCTTTCGAGACGCTCTCGCCCCCGCCCGCGAGCGAATTCGAAGAAGATCAGATCGCGCCGCAAAGCGCCAAAGGAGAGCTCGAAGCGCTGGAAACCGCGAAAGGCGGCTCGCTCCGAAAACAGAAGCAGGCGCGAGGCCTGAGCGACGACCCTCTGCCGGCTTTCGATCTCTCCTACGGATCGTCGAACCGCGAACCCAAAGCGGACGCGGGCAAGCGGGTCCAGGCGCTCCAGCACGACCCCAAGGCGGTGGTGCAGACCGGGCCCGGCGTCCCCACGTGGCGCTGGAACAGCTGGAGGCTGTCTTGGTCCGGCCCCGTCGAAGCCGATCACGAGATCAGGCTGTACCTGGTCTCGCCCACCGCAAACCTCGTAATCTCACTGCTTCGGGTGCTCTTGTTGGCCCTCGTGTCGCTCCTCTTGGTCCGCCACGCGCGCAAGGTGATGGCCAAAAAACCTCGGGACAAGGGCGCCGAGAACAACGGATCGAGCCTCCCCTCCGTCATCGTCTCTACGACGGGGCTCTTGATCGCGCTCTCGCTGCCGCAGATATCCGGCGCCGCCGAGTTCCCTCCCTACGACCTTCTCACGGAGCTCGAGGCGCGCTTGACACAAAAGCGCGCGTGCGAGGCTGACTGCCTGTCGATCTCCAACATGGTGGTCACCGCCCGCGATAATCGTCTCGTCCTCGAGTGCGAGGTCCACGCGGGGGCTCCTTGGAGCTTCCGGCTGCCGGGCCCGGTGAAAAACTGGGCGCCGGACCGTGTCTCCATCGGCGGCACCGCGACGACCGATCTGGCGCTGCGCGACGACGGGTTCATCCACGTCCGGATCCCGCAAGGCCGCCATCTCGTCGTGGTCGAAGGGCGCGTCCCGCCGACCAACGCGGTGACGCTCGAGTTCGGAGACAGACCCCACCGCGTCGAGATCGACGCGCCCGAGTACACGGTGGACGGAGTTCGCGATGACAAGACAGCGCAAAGCTCGATCCTCTTGGTCCGGACTGAAGATTCGCTCGGATCAACGGGACAAGACGAAAAGTCAACCTTTGAGGAGTCGAGCTATCCTCCGTGGTTGCGGGTCAAAAGAGCCTTCACCATCGGGCTGCCGTGGACCGTGCACACCGTCGTCGAGAGGGTGAGCCCCCCGGGCTCGGCCGTGCTCGTGCGCATTCCCCTGGTGGAAGGCGAGTCGGTCCTCGACGCCGATATGCGGGTTGAAGACCAAGAGGCGGTGGTCTCACTGGGGCGCGACGACACCCGCACCGAGTGGATGTCGACCCTCGCTGAGAAGCCCAGCATCAGCTTGAAGCCCCCCAAGGACGTGCCCTGGTCCGAGCAGTGGATCTTCGAGTGCAGCCCCATATGGCAGTGCGATTTCGAGGGGCTGGCCCCGACACATCAAAAGACAGACGGCGCCTACCGCCCGGTCTTCGATCCCTGGCCCGGCGAGGCGATGACCGCGTCGTTCCTACGTCCCGACGGGGCGCAGGGGCAATCGATCACCATCGACCGGGCCGACCTCGAGATCGAGCCCGGATCCCGGCTCGTCAAGGCGACACTGACCCTGGTCGTCCGAGCGAGCCGCGGCGGCGCGCAGACGATCACCCTGCCCGCCGACGCGGCGATCCAAGAGCTCAACCTCGATGGATCAAAGAGGCCTTACCGGCAAAGGGAGCGCGAGGTGGAGCTCACCTTGGAGCCGGGATCACAGACCATCGAGCTCGTGTGGCAGCAGACCGGCGGAATCAAAAACCTCTACCGCGCCCCCGAGGTCTCCATCGGCCTCGCCGCGGCCAACGCCACCGTGTCAATCCTTTTGCCCAGCGACCGGTGGCTCCTATGGACCGGAGGCCC
>JAABTR010000254.1 GCA_011389755.1 Deltaproteobacteria bacterium
GGCTCGTTCATTTCAACCATCGATATCTCGATCCGAGTGTCGGTCGCTGGATGAGCCCAGATCCGGCGTTCTCCATCGTCACCGCCGCGTCCGTAAAAAGACTCGGCGAATCGACCAGCGCCTATTCCTATGTGGCGGGCAACTACGTAAACGCGTTCGATCCGGACGGCTTGATGAGACGCAGCCCCAAGGACAGGCGCGTCGCCAAGTACAACGCGGCGGGGAACGTCAAAGACAAGGTCAAGCGCTCGATGGAGGGCGCAAAAGGCAGGCTCAGCCCAGCGCAAAAGGCCTACGACAAAAACAAAAAGACGATCGAGGCCGGATCGACGGCCTACACTGCGGCGAGCACGGCAGCCGCGGCGGCTTCGGGGGACCCCATCGGTGTCGCGCGAGGAGCGGCGTCCCTAACGAGCGCGGCCCTTTCCAGACAAAACCAGAGGATAGAGAACGACCCGACGTACGATCCGTCTGCAACCACGAAGGCGCTCGAAATGGCGAGCACCGTCGCTGGTGCAGCGGCAACGGCCTCCGGTGTCGCAGGCGCTCTGGGAGGAGGGCCTCCCGCGCTCGCCGCGGGGGCCGGCTTTGCCGCGGCGAAAACCGGCTTTGACGCAGCTGCCCATGTGTCCAAAAAACACGACGTCGTGCCGTATACAAAGCTCGAGGACAACGAAGAGCAAAACCCCGGTATGTTGGAACGGTATTTGAAAAAGAGAAAGGGATACATGCCGTTGCACAATGAGATCTGATCTGTTTTCAGAAATTGCCTGCCATTTAGATCTGTAGCGACGTCCCTGTTCCCCCTCGGAGGCGGTCAAAATTCAGCGACAGCGGAGTTGTACTTCGAGGGTGGAACTGGCGTATTTCCTTTAGAAACCAAAGACATAGATCAGTTGACAGCCGGGCCTCAAGAGCTTAAAGATTCGCGGTGGAATTTTAAGAAAAAAAGGAGATGACCCGTGTTTTTTAGAAACCTTGTGTTTATGTTACTGGCTTTTCTGGTTACGACAAACGTGGCGCTTGCCGAAGCCCGGTTCGACAGCCAAGAGCGCATTGCCATTATCGGAGCCGGCGCGTCTGGCCTCACTTCGGCATTTCATTTGAAGCAGCTGGGCTATGAGAACATCACGGTCTATGAAAAAGAGGATCGTGTCGGCGGAAAGGTCTACTCATACCCCCACAAGAACTATGTCTATGAGCTCGGCGCGTTCTGGGTCACTGACGGCAGTCATACGATAATGGAGCTCGCCGACTACTACGGAATCGAGCCGGTCTCCGAGGAGGCCGATTTCTTCGTTCTGCGGGACAATGGAAAGACGTATAATTTTGAAGACAACCTCTTAAAGAATTACAACTTCTTCAAAATCAGCTGGGCACTTTTGAACTTCGAGTGGGTCAGAGGGAAGTTCGGCAGCGACATCGCCAAGGTCGGAAATGACAATATTCACTCGGACCTGTACCTGCCTTTTGAAACTTTCATCCACAAATACCACATCGAGCCTCTCGCATACGCCTTCAGACCGTTTTGGATCGGTTGTGGTTACGGCTACTATGAGACCACGCCCGCCATCTACGTGCTGAAGCTCATGGTTCCCAGCATCGTCGATTCCCTGGCGCAGATGTTCAACAAAGCGAATCCATTTGCCGGCAGCGAAAAGAACGGCGGCCTCTTGCGCTTCCCGAACGGATACATGGGGCTTTTCGAGCGCGTCGCCGAGGACGTGCCCCACCTTCGCCTGGGCAGTGAGGTCACCCGCGTGGAGCGCGTGTTCGAGGACGGGCGGCTGGTCATCAAGGTCACCGCGAACGGACAAACCGAGGAGTTCGACAAGCTGATCGTCTCCGCCGATCTTCGAGCGGCTCTCCAGTTTCTCGATGTCACAGACGAAGAGGAGGCTCTTTTTTCCCAGGTAAGCAGCTACAACCTGCACATCAAGTTGGTCGAGGCAGAGGGAATCGACCAGCCCCTCGACTCGATGATCTGGTTTGACGAATACGGCACGATCGACACCATGGGGCACATGATGACGCTGGTGAACCGCGCGGCTGTCCCCAATGTCTGGTTTACGGCACAGCTCATTCCGTGGGGAACGTCTTCGGAAGAGATCGATGAGTGGCTGATAGAAGATGTGAGCGCCGCAGGCGGTCATGTGACCGACTTCGTCGTGGAAAAACCCTGGGACTACTTCCCCTACGTGGGTGAAGAGGCGCTGCGAGACGGTTTCTACGAAAAGATGAAGGACCTCCAGGGAGAGCGAGGGACCTATTTCGTGGGCGGAGCGCTCAATTTCGAGACTGTCGAGTTCACGGCCGTCTTCGCCAAAGACCTCGTCCTGAGCAACTTCTGATCAGCCTGCTCCCCAAAAGTCCCTTGCACATCGTCGCGTTTTACGTTTACACCGGTTTGCGATGAGCAAACGGGGAACGAACTCGAGCCAGCTCCCCCTCGACAGCGCCCAGGGCGGCGGTGAGACTCTCGTTTGTCGATTGACGCCGAGCGGTCGCATCCATGTCCAGTCGGGGTCGGTCGACGACGGTCCCTTTGTTCCGGCCAAGGTCGCAAAGCAGATCATCGACGCGTTCAGCGCGGGACGCGGCAGCGGAGCTTTGCATCTGGCCGCAGCGCAGCTCGCCACGGAGCTGCCGCCGGCGCTTTCTTACTGGCGGGACGTGGGAAAGACCTTCATCGGCAGAGTGTGCGGCGCCCTCGACCCGACCAGCCCGAGGTCCCTCGTCATCCCCGAGCCGGATCCAGCCGAAATCGCGACCCTGCTCCAGGCGGTGCCTCCCATGCAGGGGGCCGAAATCCTTATTGAAGCGCTGCTTCGCGACATCTGGTCCGACATGGGCGAGGCGCTGTCGACCGAGGCCAAGGAGTTCAAAGACGGCGTCCAAGGGTACCTTAAAAAGCACGGCTCCGTCTGGAACGTGGTCGGCCGGGTCTGTTTCCACCTCGCCGAAAACAAGCGCGACCCCGATTATCCCTTCGCCTTCATCGCCACCTATGTGCACAAGGTCTCGAAGCAGGCCAAGCCGCAGCACCTTCCTCTCGGCCGGGCGCTCAAGGAGTATGCCGGAGCCAAAAACCGCCAGAAGCTGCTCGCGCTCTTGGCGCCGCTGTCCCGCGCGGCAGAGCACAGCGAGTTCATCCGCGAGCTGGTCGATGACGGTGACATCTATCACCCGCTTCGCTGGACACCAAGGGAGGCCCACAGGTTCCTGTGCGACATCCCCCTGTACGAACAGGCCGGGCTGGTGGTGCGCATGCCCGATTGGTGGAGCGCCAAGAACAGGCCGCGACCAAAGGTCTCCGTGTCGGTCGGCGGCAAGGCGCCTTCCTCCCTGGGCATGGCGGCGCTCTTGGACTTCGACGTCGGTCTCACCTTGGACGGCGAGAAGCTGACGAACAAAGAGATCGACGAGCTGCTCAGCGCGGGTCACGGACTGATCTTAATCAAGGGCAAGTGGGTCGAGGTGGACCGCGACAAGCTCTCGCAGGTCCTCGACCAGTGGCGAGACGTGCACACGCAGGCGCAGGCGGGAGGGGTCAGCTTCGGCGAGGCCATGCGCATGCTCTCGGGGACTCGCCTAAACGGCGACGACGAAAGCATGGAAGACGCGCGCCCCGAGTGGTCGGAGGTCATAGCCGGCAAGTGGCTCTTAGCGAGGTTGGATGCGCTGCGCTGCCCCAAACTCCAAGCGGACATCGAGGCGAACGCGGGCCTTCACGCCGAGCTGCGCCCCTATCAAAAGCATGGAGTGCAGTGGCTCCAGACCTTGCGCAGCCTCGAGCTGGGCGGCTGCCTGGCCGACGACATGGGGCTCGGTAAGACCATCCAGGTCCTCGGCGTGCTCAACCTGACCCAGCGCACAAAAGATAAAGGCACGGACCTGTTGGTGGTGCCCGCCTCGCTCGTGGACAACTGGCGCCTCGAGTTCGAGCGCTTCGCTCCCAAGCTCAAGGTGCTCATCGCCCACCCCTCGCGGATCTCCTCGGCCGAGCTGAAGAAACTCTCGAAGAGAAAGGTGGAGGCCCACGACGCGGTGATCACCACCTACGGCACGGCCATGCGCACCGCGTGGATGAAGCAGCACCTCTGGCGCCACGTGATCCTCGACGAAGCCCAGGCCATCAAGAATCCGGGCGCCAAGCAGACCAAGGCGGTCAAGGCGATGAAGTCCAAGTGGCGCCTGGCGCTGACGGGCACCCCGGTGGAGAACCGCCTCGGCGATCTGTGGTCGATTTTCGACTTCATAAATCCCGGCCTCCTCGGATCGGCCAAGGCATTCGGGGGCTTTTGCAAATCCTTGTCGAAGAGCAAGCAGGGCTATGCCCCGCTGCGAAGGCTGGTTCAGCCTTACATCCTTCGAAGGCTCAAGACCGACAAGAGCGTCATCGCCGATCTGCCCGACAAGACCGAGGTCACCGCCCACTGCCTGCTGAGCAAACGTCAGGCCGCCTTGTACCAGGAGTCGGTCGACCAGATGAAGGAGATCATCGAGAAGGTCGATGGCATCGAGCGGCGCGGCGCGGTCTTGACCTTTTTGATGCGTTTCAAACAGATCTGCAATCATCCGTCTCAGTGGCTCGGCGACGGGGCCTACGAGCCGGAGGGCAGCGGCAAGCTCACCCGACTGCGCGAGCTGTGCGAGCCCATCGCCGCGCGTCAGGACAAGGTCCTGGTCTTTACCCAGTTTCGCGAGATGACCGAGCCGCTGGCCGGGTATCTTACCGGCATCTTCGGCCAAAGGGGCCTCGTGCTCCACGGCGGCACGCCTGTGAAGAAGCGCCAAGCGTTGGTCAAGAGCTTTCAAGAAGACGACCGGGTGCCTTTCATGGTGCTCTCCCTCAAGGCGGGCGGGACCGGCCTGAATCTCACGGCGGCATCGCACGTGATTCACTTTGACCGCTGGTGGAACCCGGCCGTGGAAAACCAAGCCACGGATCGCGCCTTCCGCATCGGCCAGAAGAAAAATGTGTTGGTGCACAAGTTCGTTTGCCGAGGCACGCTGGAGGAGCGCATCGATGAGCTGATGGCGAGCAAGCAAGAGCTCGCGGGCGAGGTCCTCTCGGACGGAGCGGAGTCCTCCTTGACCGAGATGAGCAATGAGGCTTTGATGTCGATGGTGTCGCTCGATCTGAGCAGCGCGCTGGAAGGATAGGGCGATCGACGGGCCACGGCTCGTCAGTAAAAACAAAAACGGCAGGTGAGCCCATGGGCAGATACAATGAGAGTTACTGGCCGCCATACGTCCCGGTGGCCGAACGTCGTCGCCGGGCGGCGCAAAAAGTGGCCAAGATGAAGAAGTCCGGTCGGCGCGTCTGCCCGGTGGAGATAGATGGTCGAAAAATCGCAACGACCTTTTGGGGCGAGGCCTGGTGCAAAAACCTCGAGGCCTACAGCGACTTCTCCAATCGCCTCCCCAGGGGGCGCACCTATGTGCGAAACGGCTCGGTCGTCGACCTGCGGATAGAGGCCGGCTGCATTCACGCGCTGGTGAGCGGCACGGACATGTACACCGTGGACATCAAGATAAGGCCGCTCCCCAAGAAGAAGTGGGCGCAGATAAAGAAGCAGTGCGCGGGACAGATCGACTCGCTCGTCGAGCTGCTCATGGGTTCCATCTCCAAGAGCGTCATGGAGATCGTCACCCGCAAGGGAGAGGGGCTGTTTCCTTCCCCACGGGAGATCACCTTAGACTGCTCCTGCCCCGACTGGGCCACCATGTGCAAACACGTGGCCGCGACCCTCTACGGGGTCGGCGCGCGACTCGACCACCAGCCCGAGCTTCTATTCACCCTGCGCGGGGTAGACCCGGCAGAGTTGGTCGAGGCCGCCGTGGATCAGCCCACCGGCGCGAGCAAGGCGAGAAAAAGCCGCGTGCTCGCTACCGACGAGCTGTCCTCGGTCTTCGGTGTCGACATCGACCTGGATGGCGTGTCTACTGATGCTTCATCCACTCGACCTGCACCCGCAAAAAAAACGCGGCGAGTTGCGAAAACAAAGACAAGCACAAAGAAAAGCGCCGCAAAGAAAACGGCGGCTAAAAAGACCGCTGCTGAGAACAAGAGCACCGCAAAGAAGGTCGCCGCGAAGAAGCCCGCGACCAAGAAAACGGCTGCTGCCAAGGCTACTGCGAAGAAATCGGCTCAGGAAATCTAGGACGAAAAAAGACGACCGCCAAGAAGACCAAGGACTAGCAGCGACGAACGGGGACACGACCGAGCTGCGTCCCTATTCTCGGCGTTTCACGAATTTATTGACGATTTCTTCTAGCTCTCCACTTTTTTTCATTTTGTAAATTTCAATATCGAATTTTATGGCAAAATCCTTTTTGAATGGGTAGTTTTTTTCCGCATCGATGTCTGTGTAGCCTAAGTAGCCTTTATTGGTAGAGATTGTCATCGCTTCTTTGAGTGAAACATTCTGGGTGTGTTGTTTGTATTTGTCTGATTTTGTTAGCTTTTCTAAATACCAGTAAAAAGTCGCTTTCGAGGTGATTGTGCAATCGGCTCTTTCTAAAAGTAAGAACTTTACGGTATTTTCTACATTTTCAACCGAGTGCAAAGTGATCTCTCTCCCTTTGGTCATTCGATTGAATTCCGCGCCGGCTCTCCCATCTCCCCGCCACATGACAAAATCCAATCCTCGGTAGTCATCTGGGTATGAAGGGCGAGGTTTCTGCAAAACGTCAGCCCTGCATATAATAACGTCTTGCTGGGTATATAACGACATGGAATACGGCCAGATATAGGGTCTATGGGGCAGCGCTTGTGTCAACCAGTCATGGGCATGAAAGTAGGGCGGTAAAATGGCAAACGCGCGCCCTTTTTCCACCTCGCGTTTGGCCCGAGCCCAAGGAACGGTCACCAGAGAAATGTTGTATTCGGTCATTCTTGAAAAGGCGGTCTTTGCGATTTCGATATAAACACCTGTCAGGTTGCCTTTTTCGTCTCGAAATGCGTAAGGCGGCAGGACATCGTAGGTCAGTATGGTTACAGGCTGAGGCTTCGATTTTTTGCCAGAAATGCCACCGTGAGTATTTTTCCAAGATTCGCTTTGGGTATCGGAACCATCACCGAGATAGCTTTGACCCTTTTTTCTCCCGTCGTCTTTCCCGTCACAGCCAACGACACAAAGCAGCCCCACAGACAATATCCATATTCCACATTTCATTATCGCTTCTCCGGCAAATCTCATCATTTCTGTTACCCATATAGGAGTTGCCTCGCCCGGTTTTCAAGAAAAAAGGCATCTCAGTCGCCCCCCGGAGTCGGGCCTCGAAAGGCGGGCCGGGGCCGGGCAGGCCGCGCGTTGACACCGCCGCGGGCCGTGATCACGATGTCTCCACGATAACTGAGTCGAAGTCGGGGGTGATGAGATGGAGCTCGGAGGGTTTTCGTTCGATTTGCCGTCTTTGTCCAAGGGCCGCGGGGTGGATCCAAGCGAGCTCTACGATCTATTGATCCTGGGTGGCGGTCCAGCGGCCATGTCGGCGGCGGTGTATGCCGCGCGCAAGATGCTCAAAGTGGCCATCTTGACCAAGGAGCTGGGTGGCCAGGTGGCCTACACCTCCGAGGTGGAGAACTACCTGGGCTTTCAGAGCATCGACGGCAAGGAGCTGGTCGGTCGCTTCAAAGAACATGTCCTTCAGTTCGACATCCCGGTGGGGCGCAAAGAGGTGGTCACCAACGTGACGGACGAGGAGACCTCATTCGAGGTGACCACCGAGAGCGGTGGGGCGTTTCGCTCCCGCACGGTGATTGTGGCCACCGGGAAGCGGGATCGTCCTTTGAACGTGCCCGGAGAGCGAGAGCTCATCGGAAAAGGTGTGGCCTACTGCGCCACCTGCGATGCCCCGTTTTTCAAGGACAAGAACGTGGTGGTGGCCGGCGGCGGCAACTCGGCGTTCACCGCGGTGCTCGATCTGCTCAAGCTCGCTTCCCACGTAACGGCGGTTAATTTTGCCCCGGGGTGGCAGGCCGACGAGGTCCTCCAAGTGGCGACTCGCAAGAGCGAAAAACTCGAGCTCTTGGACAGCCACCAGATCACGCGCATCGAAGGCGAGCAGCGGGTCACCGCGGTGAAGGTCAAGGATAGAGTGAGCGAAAAAGAGCGGAGCCTGCCCGCTGACGGCATCTTCATCGAGATCGGCCTTTTGCCAAACTCCGACCCGGTGCGCGGCCTGGTGAAGACAACTCCCGCGGGGGAGGTGCAGGTGGACTGCCTCTGCCGAACCAGCGTGCCGGGGCTTTTCGGCGCAGGCGACGTGACCACCGTGCCCGAAAAACAGATCATCATCTCCGCGGGGGAGGGGGCCAAGGCCGCCTTGAGCGCATACAGCTACCTGACCCAGCGCGGGCTCATCTGAAAAACAAAAGGGGTAAGACGATGGCTGAGATTATCAAGGACAAAGACAGACAGCAGATCCGGCAGCTCTTTCGCGAGCTCGACCAGCCGGTCAAGATGGTGATGTTCACTCAAAAGACCGAGTGCGACTCCTGCGCGGTGACCCGCCGATTGGTCGAGGAGCTCGGCGCGCTATCCGACAAGCTCCAAGTCGAGGTGCACGATTTCGTGAAAGACGAGGACGTGGCCAAGCAGTACCGCGTCGACAAGATCCCGGCGGTGGTCCTCTTGGGAGACAAGGACTACGGTGTCCGGTTCTACGGGGTGCCTTCGGGCTATGAGTTCGCCACCTTGCTCGAGGATATCGTCGATGTCAGCAAACGCGACCCGGGCCTGAGCTCCGAAGTGATGTCGATGCTCGAGAAGGTGGACAAGCCGGTGCACATGCAGGCGATGGTCTCGCCCACGTGTCCCTACTGCCCCCAGGCGGTCCGAACCGCCCACAAGTTCGCCATGGCCTCGGAGCACATCACCGGCGACATGGTGGACGTCACCGAGTATCCCCACCTGGCGGTGAAGTACAACGTCCAGGGCGTGCCCAACACCATCATCAACGAAGACTTCAACATCGTGGGCGGACAGGCCGAGCTCGCCTTTGCCCAAAAAATCCTCGAGGCCATCGGCAAGTGAGCTTCTAGAAAAACGGCCCTCCGCGAATCTGCCCGCCTTTGATCTTGGTTCCAGAGTAAAGTATACAAAAACGTGAGGATAAAAGGTGCTTTGAACACGGATAGTTCAAACAAAAACCAAGCGCCGAGGAAACGAGAAAGCTTCGCCATGCACGTCAGACACATGAACCGGACCTTTTTGTGCCTGGCGAG
>JAABTR010000255.1 GCA_011389755.1 Deltaproteobacteria bacterium
CCGCCGGCGCGGTTTTGGCGATCGACTTGAACATCGCCCTCGGGGTCGCGGGCGGAGTGCCATACGTACTGCCCGTGCTGGTCTCTCTGACGACCCGGGATCGAGCCCACGCAATCTGGTGCGCGGCCCTGTGTTCTGCGCTCACTATTTTGGGTTTTTTCGGTTCGCCGTCCGGTGGGATCTTGTGGATGGTGCTGCTCAACCGCTTTTTGGCCTTGTTCGCCATCTGGATCGTTGCGGTGCTCGGCCTCCAGAGGAACGCGAGGTGGCGCGAAGAGCTCGAGGCGATCGACCAGCGCAACGCGGCTGTCGCCGAGCTCAAGGTGCTAAAAGGGCTCTTGCCGATCTGTTCGGGCTGCAAAAAGATCCGCGACGACTCGGGTTACTGGAACCAGCTCGAGGAGTTCATCTCCAAGCACAGCGAGGCCGAGTTCTCTCACAGTCTGTGTCCGGACTGTATCGAAAGGCTGTATCCCGACCTCGCCGGCAGACTCAAAAATACGGCCGAGCGAGACGCGGAGAATTAGTGGCCACAACTCCTCGTCTCTGTCCCCAACAGCCCCAAATCCCCACCCTTCAACAATCCCCTCTTCGTCAAACTCGAACTCATCCCGGCCAAGCACTTTACCCCTATTCAGCAATGATTTGGGGGGTGATTCCACGCAAGGAGAGGGTGGTCTCCGCTGTCGACGCAACTAAACGTCTCTAGGTCGCCTCCGTCCCCAACGGTCGGTTCAGCGGTTCAGCGCTGGTAGACGCGCACGTAGTCGATGAGGTACCTGGCGGGGAAGATTTCGTCGGCGATCCCGTGCAGCCCGCCCCAGGAGCCGCCGATGGCCAAGTTCAAGATGAGGTACTGGTCTTCGTCATACGGCCAGGCGGCGATGCCGGTGCCGTCGTTTTCGAAGGTGAAGGTCCTTTCGCCGTCCAAAACGAAATCGATCTTTGCTGCGTCCCACTCGATGGCGAACACGTGGAACTGCTCGTGCGCGCCGGGAACGTCCCAGCCCGTGCCTTTGTTCGTGCCCTCGGCGTGGTTGAACGCGTCGGTGTGAATGTTGAAATGAAAGTGGTTCGGGTCGTAGCCCACGTACTCCATGATGTCGATCTCGCCGCAGTTCGGCCAGCCCACCTGGTCGATGTTGGTGCCCAGGGTCCAGATGGCCGGCCAGGTGCCGTTGCCCGGCGGCACCTTCGCCCGCACCTCGATGCGCCCGTAGGTCCACGAGGCCTTCCCCTTGGTGTGCAGGCTCGCCGAGGTGATCTCGTGGCCGTCGTGCCAGTCTTTTCGCGCCTCTATCAAAAGGGCCCCGCCTTCGACACGGGCGTTCTCCGGGCGATCCACCGCGTAGTACTGAGCCTCGTTGTTGCGGATGTACCCCTGCTCGTAGCTCCACTTGCTCGGATCGGGGCGCCCTTGTGCGTCGAACTCGTCGAACCAAACCAAGCGCCAGCCTTCGATCTCCCGAGTGTCCGAATCGGTAGGCTCGTCCGAGTCGTCCTGCACGTTGGTTTCGCTGTCGTTCGAGGGATCGGTGCCCTGGCTCGTGCCAAAGGCCCACCCCGTGTCGTCGAGGGTGGTCTCCTTCTCCAACTCTTCGCTGCAGGAAGAGCAGGCGAAGATCACGGCGATGACCGCTGGGACATACCGGAAATCGACGACTGGTTTTTCGAGATGGGTGTTCATATGATTGTTTGTACCTTTTGAGGTGTATTTATACAAGCGCTGATTCGACTCGCCGGGAGACTCAAAGATATGGCCAAGCGGGACGCGGACAATTCGTGGCCAAGCTGCTCGATCCGAACGCGTCGCTCCTCCATGGCGCTGTAGAGAACAGCTCATTGAACGCGAGAATTTTTGGCGTCGTAGACGTGGGGCCAAAACCAAGTGCTCGATCGGGATTCTCGTCGCCGTATCGAGCATGACGCAACTCCTCGTCACTGTCCCCAACAGCCCCTCGCCGCAAGAAGGTCAAAATCCTTCTTCACCTGCCACGCCGTGGCAAAGGACCCGTATGTCTGTCGGGCGAGCTCTGCGGCTGTTAGTGTCGGGTCGTTTTCCAGCGCGGCCCACATGTCGGCGCGGTAGGTTGGTCCCATGATGATTCGTTGGCGATAAGCGCGGTGAGCTCGGGCGAGCTCTGGGGGGGGAACGACATCGCTTTGGCGATGTCGGAGGACATCTGCCGGAACCCTCAGCGGCGTGTTTGCAAAGCGAGGGTCTTCACCTTTGCGTTTGATTTGAAATTCGGTGCCGACCTTCAAAGCTTCGATCCGTGGCCCATCGTAGAGCTTAACCATGCGAGCAAAGCGTCTGTCCTTTTTTAGCCAGGAGGCGATGGCGGCCCAAAATGCCCGGGTTCGTTGTGATTGTGCGTTCGATACAGCACGGATGAGTCTGTCTGCGTTAATCCACGGATGGTGGTTTTGTATCCAGGTGACGAGCACTGAAAGCACGCGGAGATCGTCGTGCTCCATTCCTTCGATTGATGCGGCGAGGAGGGTGTCCTCGATGTTGGGATTCTTCCCCGGCTTGGCGGCGAAGCGCATTCCGATGCCTGCCATGGCGCTGGTTAGGTCACCGCCACTCGGCAAGTCGCGAGCCGCTGCTACTCGTTTATACCCCATGGCTGAGCCTCTTTTTTAGATCGTCGATGACGGTGCGGGTGTACTCGGGCCAATCTGGATTCCCGTCCTGCTGTTCGAGTCAGGGTTGGATCTCACAAAGTTCGTCGCTTGTCGGGTTGAGAGCGATACAGTCTTGGAGGTCGATGCCTCTGTCGCATAGGGCAAAGAGTTTGCTTCTGAGAAGGTCGATTCTGCCGAGGCAGTGCAGGGTGATCGCCTTGCCTGTGTAGGCGTCCTGAAGGCGACCCTTCCATCCCGCGGGCAACACGTCTGTGAGTGACGACGGGCCATTGTTAAGCCAATCCTCGGCGAGCAGATCGCCCTCACTACTGCGAATTTTCGCGAACTCCTCGGCGGCGTCCTGGATCGTTTCCGGCAGCTTGGGGTGAAGGATATCGCAGTCACGGGTTTGGCGGGAAACCACTCCCAGCAGCCCGAGGGCGGCTCCCCCGATGACGACCGCCTCAAAAGACAAACTACGCTCTGCGAGGAACAAATCGAAAGC
>JAABTR010000256.1 GCA_011389755.1 Deltaproteobacteria bacterium
GAGTTATTGCTCTCGCAGCTCAAACAAAACAGGAACACCCCGCCCAATAACAGCAGTAAAAAAACTTTAACCTGTTGATATGTTTTTGTCATTACTAACCATGCCTCCTTGTGAATAAAATGCATAAACTGCAGTTGCAAGCTGAGCCGTTTTGTATGCTATTGAAGAAAAAAGTCAATCAAAAAGTCTCAGCCTTGGGTCTTTGTATCTTATTTTTTGGGGATGGGGCTCGATATCGAGAAATCACACGAGCGTCCTCGCGTCAGACGCACATTTACAAATGGGACGGCGGTAGTAGCGGCGTTATCGTCGCTCCGGCCGCCCCCGCCACAGCTTTCGGCCTTTTGAGAGCTCGTCCATCATGCGCTGCATGGTGCTCCGCACCTTTTCGTAGCCGGCGCTGACGTCCTGGGGGTTTTTGGGGTTGCCCTTGAGGTAGAGGGGGGCGCCGAAGCGCATGTCCACCTTGGAGGGCAGGGGCAAGAAGGTGAAAAAAGCCGGGGCGAGGATCCACGGCAGGCTGAGCGCGATGGGGAAGACCTCGGTGCGCATGAGCTTTTTCATGCCGAGGTACCGGCCAAGCGTTTCGCCTCGGGTGAGCACGATGAACGACTCGTGCAGGCCCACCGACACGAGGGGGATGATGGGGACTTTTTGTTCGAGGGCGATACGCACGAAGCCGCGCCTCCTGGCCAGCTCGATTTTGTATCTGTCCGAAAACGGCCGAAAGGCGTCTTTGTCGCCGCCTGGGTAAACGAGCACGAGCCGGCCCGCGTCGAGCGCGGCTACGGTGTTGCTCTTTTTGGCGCGGATGATGCCCAGCTTGTGGGCCCAGCGGCCCCAGCTCTTTGAGGCGTAGGCGAAGTCGTGAACCAGGGAGTGGACCGGCCGTGAGGTGCCGAACCGCTCCCTGAGGGCGTTGAGGGCGAACATGGAGTCCAGAGGCAAAAGACCGGCGCTGTGGTTGGCCACGAGCAGGCCGCCGCCGGCCTCTGGGACGTTCTCGACGCCGGATACGTCCGCGTGAAAGTAGTGGTCGCCGAGCCAGCGCCCCAGGTCCAGCACCGCGGCGAAGACCTCTTCGACCGGGGTGTCCGGGTCGAACTTGCCGGCATCCTCGGGATACCCCCTGGTGATGGTTTGAGCCAGCTCGTAGCCCAAGACCGGCGGAGTGAAGACTTTGGCGAGCTCGACGGCCGGCATCTGGCGGGTCAATCCGCGCAGAGCGGCGGCGAGGTCAAGAAGAGTTTTCGAGGTGCGCGTCATGGCGTCTCCTCCAAGAGGTCCTCGCCCAGCACCGCGTTGTCGATGAGCCGCGTCTTGCCGATGTGGGCGGCGATGGCGATGAGGAGCCGGTCTGCGGCGACGTCCTCGTCGCTTAAGGGGGCGAGGGTGCTCGAGTCTGCGGCGGTGATGTAGTCGATGCGGTCCGCCGCGCTCTCGACGTGTTCGACCACGAGGCCGCGCAGCGCGCCTGCGCGCCTCTCTCCACGGGAGAAAGCGGCGGCGGCGGCTCGCAGACCGCGGCTGAGGGACAGCGCCCTTTGGCGCTCATCTTTGCCGAGATATGCGTTGCGCGAGCTGAGGGCCAGCCCGCCTGCGCCCCGCACCGTGGGCACGCCCACGATTTTTACGGGCAGGCACAGATCCTCGGTCATCCGGCGGATCACGGCGAGCTGCTGGTAGTCCTTGCGACCGAAGATCGCGGTGCACGGCGAGGTGAGCCCGAAGAGCTTGGCCACCACCGTGGTGACGCCGTCGAAGTGACCGGGGCGGTGGGCGCCGCACATGCCGGCGGTCAGGTCGCTCACCGCCACCGTCGTGCGAAATTCGGGGGGGTACATGAGCGCCACGCTCGGCGCGAAGATGCCGTCCACGCCCCGCTGAGCGAGCTTTGCCCGGTCGCCTTCGAGGTCCCGGGGGTAGAGGTCGAAGTCCTCGCCCGGCCCGAACTGTTTCGGGTTCACAAAAACGGTCACGAGGACGTAGTCGCCGGCCTTTTTGGCCGCGTCCACGAGCTGCAGGTGGCCTTCGTGGAGCGCGCCCATTGTCGGGACCACCACCACCTCGCCGCCTGCGGATCGGACCTGGTCGAGGGCCTGTCTCAGCTCGGCTTTTTCAGTGAAGACACTAGGGTTTTTCATGTCCCCTCGCTTCGGCGAAAACACTAGGCGCACACGAAAGGTGCGCCCCTACGTATGGTTTGCGCGATTTCAATGCCTGGTGTCCTTGGAGCCGCCGCCGTAGAGCTCTCCTTGGGGCTGCTGGTCGATGGTGGTCGTGTGCTCTGGCGCCGGGAAGGCACCAGCGCGCACCTCTTCGGCGTAGGTGGCCACGGCTCGCTTGATGTCGCCACCCATGGAGGCGTAGAGCTTCAAGAACTTCGGCTTGAAGCCTTCGTTCATGCCCAGCATGTCGTAGATGACCAGGACCTGCCCGTCGCAGTGGGGGCCGGCGCCGATGCCGACGGTGGGGATGGTGACCTCCTCGGTGATGGTCTCGGCGAGCTGGGCGGGCATGCTCTCGAGCACGAGGCAAAAGGCGCCCGCGTCGGCCACGGCCTTGGCGTCTTGGATGATGCGGTCCCTGGAGGCAGAGGTCTTGCCCTGCATCTTGAAGCCGCCGAGGCTGTGCACCGACTGGGGTGTGAGTCCGACGTGGCCGACCACCGGGATCCCCGCCGAGACGACCCGGGCGATGGTCTCGGCCATCTCGGCGCCGCCTTCGAGCTTGACCGACTCGGCGCGGCCCTCTTGTATCAGTCGCCCAGCCGCGTGCAGCGCCTCTTCTGATGAGACTTTGTAGGTCATAAAGGGCATGTCCGCGCAAATATGAGGGCGACGAGCGCCTCGTGCGACGCAGCGGGTGTGGTAGATGACGTCATCCAGGGTGACCGGGATGGTGTTGTCGTGGCCCTGGATGACCATGCCCAGCGAGTCGCCTACGAGCAGCATGTCGGCGCCGGCGTCGTCGGCCAGGCGGGCGAACGTGGCGTCGTAGGCCGTCAGCATCACGATCTTCTTGTTCTTGAGTTTCCGCGCGGCGAGCGCGGGGACGGTGACCTTTTTGGAGCTCATGGTCGCGCTTCCTCCTTCGAAGGAATGTGCGCCTTTTCTCGCTCATGCGAGGGCGGCGAGGTGGTGGTCGGTCCGCGGCAGGGTGACCGTCACCCCGCCGCCGTTTTCGGATCTCTGCCGCGTTTTATGAAGCGGTCTGAGTCCGGAGCGGATTTTATGACATTGTGCGTTCGAAGCAACGGATTTGTTGCATCCCCATCTCTCGCGCAGATCTTACGAGCGGCGCTTTGGGCGCAGCGATGCAAAAAAGTCGCTGAGGATCTTTGCGCACTCTTGTGCCAAGATGCCTTCCACCACGTTGCAGCGGTGGTTGAGCCGCGGATCTTCGAGCAGGGCGTACAAGGTGCGCGCGGCGCCGGCTTTGGGGTCGCGGCACCCGAAGATCACCTCGGGAATGCGGGCATTGACGATGGCTCCTGCGCACATGGGGCACGGCTCGAGGGTGACGTAGAGCCGCGTGTCTTCCAAGCGGAAGGAGCTCAGGTGTTCGGCGGCCTGCCTGATGGCCTGGATCTCCGCGTGCCCGGTGGGGTCTTGGTCTCGCTCCCGCCGGTTGGACCCTCTTCCAATGACGTTCGAGCCGTGGATGATGACGGCGCCCACGGGGACCTCTTTGTGGTCGGCGGCCTCCTCGGCCAACGCGAGGGCTTTGCGCATGTGGGTGACGTGGTGGGCTTTGGTCTGCATAATCTGCCACGATCTACACCAACACGGGGCGACGCGCCAGCCGTTGTGCTCTATACTAGCGGCCTGAACAAAAAGACGGATGATGCTAAGGATGATATACTGCCCTCACTGCCAACGTCCGACAGCGCGCGAGACCGGACAGTGCCCCCACTGCGGTGGAAATTTGGACGCGGGTCAGGCCTCTTTGCCGGTTGGGGGGATTCCTCCTGCGGCTTTGTCGCCGCCGAACTCCGAGTACGAGCCACCCCCAGAGGGTGAGGGTGGGGTGCGCGCCAGCGGCCTCGAGCTGGCCGTCGCGCCGTCTCGGTCCGTCGCGGCGGCACCCCTGCACCAGGCCCAGGTGGCCGAGGAGTCGGGAGTCATCGAGAAGCTCGCCGGTTTTCCCGAGCCGGAGTCCGGGCTCGTGGGCGCGGCGCGGTACTACTTTGCTGTCAAAAGGCGCATCAAAAAGCTGGACGCGGAGCATCGCGAAGCGGCGAACGCGGCTGCAGAGGCCCTGGAGCGACGGAGGCAGAATCTCGTCGCTCTGGGGCGCTTGGCCCACACGAGTCAGATGAGCGCGCCCGGGCTCAAGCCGCTGTTCGACAGGGCGCTCGTAGCCGAGGGAGAGCTGCAGGGGTGCCTGCGTCAAAAGGAGGGGCTCGAGCGCAGCCACGATATCCGGCGAGGGCAGCTCGAAGAGGAGCTGGAGCAGGTCCGCGAGAATTCAAAACCGGTTCGGGACCGCCGGGAGGAGGCGTTGAAAAAGCTCGCCGAGGCCGAAAAGAAGAGCAAGGGCGTCGCGGTGCAGAAAAAACGCATCGACATCGATCTGCGCAATCGCGACGAGCTCATCGCCAAGCGCAAAAATGAGTACGAGGCCTCGCCCCAGGGGGAGGCGAGGCAGAAGATCCTCGCAGAGATCAACGCGCTGGATGGCGACAGGCCCGCGCTGATCCTCAGACGCGACGGACTCGGCGTCTACCTCGAGGAGGGGGAGGAGAAATGCGAGAAGCTGCGCGCTGAGCTGGGCGCTGTCGAGGGCGAGCTCAAAAAAGCGGTCGCGGCCGAAGAGGCGGTCGCGGAGAAGATCGCCGCCTTGGAGCAGTCCTTCGCGCAGAAAAACCAAAAGGTGGCAAAAACGGTCGCGGCCGAGAGGGCCAAGGCCGAGGCGGCCTGGGTCACTGTGGCCGATGAGGTGATCGCGTCGCGCGTCTCTTCGTCAGCCATCGATCCCATCGTCCAGGATGTGGCCGAAAAAAAGAGGCTCGCGGACGAGCACGCCTTGAAAACGAACCGCCTCGAGCGCGCCCGGAGCACCTACGACAAGGAGGCCTACGCCAAGGGCAAGCGGAACCTTGTCTTGGCCGGGGCGGCGCTTGCGGCGCTCATCGCAGGGATCGTGGCTTTGGTCGTGTTGATTTGAACGTAATAGCGAACCTAATCACTGCCATCGTCCGGTTTGCCGAGCAGCCTTCGGATTCTCCCCAAACAGTTTTTGAGTTCAGCTTCTACCACCAGACGCTGTTGTGCGTGTTCTTGCGCCTGAGCTGTGTCCGTCTCGATGACGCTGATCCGAGCGTCAATCAGTTCTAACGTTTTTCGAAAATCGTCCCGCTCCTTGATACTGGCTGTTAGCAAACCGAGAACGAACTTTCGGTAGTCGACACTGTCTTGGTCATTGAGGTCGAGGAGATCCTCGCAGAACCCACCGGCAGGGGATTTGGTTTTGACTTCTGCCTCGACATATTTGAGGTGCTCGAACATCACGTGATCGCAGGGGTTGGGTATGAAAAGCCCTCGAGCTAATTCATCTTGGGTGGGCCAGAACGCTCCCTTTCGGGAGTTGCAGCAATTGCATGCGTAAAAAAGATTTTCGTAGTCGAGCGCAAGTTCAAAAAAGAGCTTTCGGGGCTTGTAGTGGTCGACTCCGAACGTTTCTGTGCCTTTCAATGTATCGGGAAGGCGGCAGTATACGCACTGATTTTCGAACTCGGTTCTGAGGGTCTTCTTGAAAGTTTGATATCGTTGATGTTTTCGCGGTGTTTCGCGGCGAATGTGTCTCGATTTGGGATAGAGAAACGGTGTCACCGATCGAATCCCAGTTTTCGTTTTATCTCGGCCAGGCGGTCTCGAGACGCCTGCATTTCCTGAGCGATTTTTTCGAGTTCTTCGAAATCTCGCACCTCGACTCTTGGGACCATTTGTCGCAAACGGGCGGTCAGTATCTCGAGCCTTGCCGTTTCTTCTTCGGAAAACCCCTTCGCCGCATATTTTCTTGCGAGGAGAGTGAGACGCTTATCTCTAGCCTGCTCCACTTTCGGTGATCTGGCCGCGCTGTGGAACTTTTCGGGTTCGAGTTTTCGTCCTGTTTGCGTGCTGCTGAGAACCGTATCGGCCCACGACGGACGGTGGTCGAAGAACGGGCGATAAAAAGAGAAGCTGGTCGAGTCGGGATCCGAGATGGGCGGCCCTTCACGAGATGGAAATGGAAAACCCCAAGGCGAAGCTTCGGGCGTTGAGTCTTCGTGTGAGACTTCCTCGTAAGTGGAAGTCTGAGGGAGGGTGTCGACAACTTGTGGAGATGGTTCAAACATCTTCGCTTTTTCCGATTTGCTTCCAGCCCATGTAATGCCGGGCTTTTTCGTCTACGGCCCAGGCAAACAGTCTAAAAGCCTCACTATGGAGAGATTGCAGTAAAGTTCCGACTTCGTTCTCCTCCACATCGTCTCGATAAAAGTCCATATCCAATGCATAGTTTATCGATCCGCGTTCTGCGCCTGGCTGACGAGGAGCAATTTCCTTAAGTCCATGCCGTAATGTATAGCCTCCAGACTCAGTGCTCCCCCTGACGCTCTGCCAGAACTCCGTGACCGAACCGAAAGTGCCATCGAGTAAAGGAGGTGCGAGATCCTTATTTATCCAGCCGTCAAGGTCTTCTTGGCCGACAGGCAAGACGTTGATATACCGTAGGCCTGCTCTCACGAAAAAATCGGAATCTCGTTCCTCTTTGCTCGCAGAAACGATGTGCATCAAGCGAGCGTGAAAGTCCTCAAACCCTTGATAGTGAGCGGTTTCTAAAGTAATTGCGGACGACTTGAAGGTTACCACCCAACGCTGTTTTCTGTCTGTGAATGTGTGCCTTGTACTGGTGTAAGGACTGGAGCCGAAGTTGACCGCGACGTCCTTGCTGGGTGAATAAACAGGGTATTCGCGTTTTATAGCCTTGGCGAATTTTTGCGGAGGTGTGGAATCGAGTTCGAGCACTGTGGGGATGCGCAACTCGCAGACGGCTGTCTGTATGAAATCCCGTGAGCAAGTTATTTCGCCGATTTTTGGAATTTTTAGAGTGGCTGGCTTTTCGTCGATCATTTCTTGTCTCGGATACTCTATGCTCATCGTTACAATTTATCAACGAAAGACGAAAAGACTACAAAAAAATGACCATTCGCTCAGCTTTCGGAAATAACGAAGGGGCTTCACCCTGAGATGAACCCAAAGAAACGGCCGCAGGTGCCGCCGCTTTTGCGGTACGAGTAAAACCGGTCGTCGCAGCAGGTGGTGGCGTCGAGGACGTCGATGTTGGGGCTGGACAGCCCCGCGGCGATGAGGGAGACCTCCACGGCGGCGGCCAAGTCCAACAAAAATTTTCCCGGTGAGCGGCGCAGGGGGTCCGCTGACTCGGGGAAATGCCGCGCCACCTCCTCGCCGACCTCGTAGCACGTGGGGCAGATCCGCGGGCCCACGGCGGCCACGATGGTTTTTGAGGAGGCTCCCAGGTGCTCCAGCTTCCGCACGGCGTTTTGAACCACCCGCTTCGATGTGCTCCGCCATCCGGCGTGGACCGCGGCCACCGCCCGGGTCTTGGGATCCGCCAGCAGCACGGGGACGCAGTCGGCTGCCTGAACGGCGAGCAGGACTCCCGGATCCGCCGAGACGATCCCGTCGGCCTGGGCGGTGCCCGGGCCGGTCCAGCCGTCCCGGTTCGCGGCGCCGAGGACCTCGGAGGCGGCCGCGATGGCTCCAAGGTGGACTTGGTGCAGGCGCGCCAGGGGCAAATCTGTGCCGAGGTGGCTCCTCAGAAGCTCGTGGTTGCGCCGCACCGCGTCGTCGTCATCTCCCACGTCGAAGCCCAGGTTCAATGAGAAATAAGGGCCTTGGCTGACGCCCCCGTGGCGGGTGGTGAACCCGTGGTGCGAAAAACCGGCCTCGAGCAAGCGACGGGAGGTGAGAATGTCCAACATGTCCCGCAAGTTAATCCGAAGCCTTTCAAACGACAAGGCGGTTCGATTCTTTTTGAGGCGGTCGATATCTGAGACCCTGCCTTGCACACGCGCAAAAACTGTGGATAGATTCACCAACAAGGAGGACAAGATGGAGAATCAAAATCAGCCCGCCGAGGCGAGCAAGACCAGCACCGGTCTCGATCAAGGGGTGTCCGTGCTATTGGCTTACCTGTTCGGCTGGATCGGTGGATTGATCTTCTTTTTGATAGAAAAGGAGAATCGCTTCGTCAGGTTTCACGCCATGCAGTCGATTCTTCTGAGCGTGACGTTCATCGTGCTTTGGATCGCGCTGACCATCTTTGGGCTCATCCCGGTCATCGGTTGGTTGATCAGCGTTTTGTTGATCCCGGTAATGTTTTTGGGCAACGTGGCCCTGGTCATCGTGCTCATCGTCAAGGCCTACCAGGGGCAGTGGTTCAAGCTGCCCGTGCTGGGTGACTACGCCGACAAGTTCTCAAAAAGCACCCCGGTCTGATCCTTTAAAGCGCACGCTCACCCCACCCCGATGGCCTTGGCGGCCAGATCCCGCAGCTCTTTCATCTTGTTGAGCAGCTCAGGCTCCACCACCGCGTTTTTCGAGGTGATATCGGCGTAGAAAAGGCCCACGGTCGCGGTCTTGGCCGCAATTGGCAGCAGAATTAGCGCTTTTGGAGCGACGAAAGTCCGGTACCAGGCGGGCAGGGCCGCTTCGAGAGCCCCGGGCGATCTTTGGTCGAGCACGATGTCCCTGCGGCCCAAGATGGCTTGGCTGAAGGCGTCCGGCCCGGGCTTGGGGCGAAATCTAAAGGCGCTGATCATGTTCTCGATGCGATCTCCGAGCCCCGACTTGCCCACCATGACCCCGGTTTTGGGATCGCTCGAACAAAAGACCACGTGGGACAAAGACAATCCGCGGAACATCGTCTCTAGAATCATGAGCACCACCGCGCTCACATCGCAGCGCCCTGAGATGTCGTTTCTGACCTCGCTGATGCCTTCAGACAGGATGTGGAGCCTCTCATCCATGGTGAGGGTGGGCGCCGCCGGCGTCTGTTCTTCGATAATTTGATAGTCCGGCTCCGACGGAGCCGTGACCCGCGCCGTGGGCGCCAGCAGATCGCGGTGGCCGGTCCAGCGCAGCAGCCTCCTGACGAAGCGACTGTCGTGCAGAGGCATGCGGAGCCTCGAGATGTGATCGTGAAGCTCATCGGTGGAGGTCTGGACCACCTGCTCGAGCTGTTTTTCGCTCAGGTGCAGCGCGTCGTCGAACTGTTGGGACAGCCGCTTGAGCGCGAGGGACCGGCGCACGGGCTTGGGGTCGGCGGCCACCTTCGTGATGGCGTCCGAGAGCCCGGCGATGTCTCTCATGAGGGTCTCGCGGTCTCGCGCTTTGCCGAGCTTTCCGGCCGGCAGCTCCTCCATCGCTTTTTGAATTTGCTCGGGCAGCTCCCATTTGCGCGCCATGAGTTGACCGAGATCCCGAAAAGACAGCCCCAGGATCTTGGCCGACGCGTCGTCCTCGGTGCGCCCTTGTTTCTCCATGAGCGCCCGGATCCGCCGCGCCTTTTCAGGCAGGTAAAAGATGGCGAGCAGCCTGCCCAGGCCGCGCAGCATGCCGCAGATGAACGCCTCTTCGGTGTCCACGGAGCCGACCTGCTGGGCAACCCCCTTGGCGACCAGGCCGGTCATCAGCGCCCCCATGGTCGAGTCCCGCAGGTCACCGGCGGTCTTGCCGTCGGTAGCCTGGAGCTGCTCGAACATCATCAGGCTCAGCGCCATCTGGCGCACCTCCTCGAACCCGAGGATGACCACGGCGCGTGAGACCGTCGTGACGCGTCCTTTGTACTGGCCGTAGAAAGGGGAGTTGACGAGCTTGAGCAGCTTCGTGGTCAGCCCGTAGTCACGCAGGATCACGTTGGCGAGCTGGCGGGCCGAGGTGTCTTGCCGTGACGACTTGGTGGACAGCTCGCTGATGTGGGGCGCCATGGCGGGGAAGTCCCGCCGGTTCTTCATCCCCTTGGCCAGCAGCGACAAGGTGATCTCTTTTTTGGTGCGCGACGTTCCGTCGCCCAGCTCCTCTTCAAAGTCCACATCCCGCAGCGCAACGTCGCTCTCGTCGGAATCGACCCCGGGGGCCGAAGGCGGCAGGGCCTCGCGAACTCCCAGCTGGGTCCGTGGGTCGATGGGTGTCGTGTCGGATTGGGCCTCTTTGGCGTCGGATTCGAAGGGACCCTTGGGCACCACGGGGTAGCGGGTGTCGGCGGGGTGCGGTGCTCCCCTCGTTGCGCGATCCTCTTCGTCGTCGTCCTCGATGATCGTATCGGGCAGCGGTGGCGGCTGTGAGATCTGCTCCTCGTCTGTCCCAGGCGGACCCTTCGGGCGAGGCAGTGGGCGCTCAGCTCTGCTGGAGACGTCGATGGCGCCGGCAGGCGTCGTCGGATAGTAGGAGGTGGAATACGTGGAATCGCGGCGCGCGCTCTTGAGGATGCGGGCAAGGGCGGTGGCCACCTCGCTCATGCTCTGGGGGCGGTCTTGTCTTTTTTTGGACAAGGCGCTCATGGAGAGGGACACGAGCTCGTCCGGCAGCGCGGGCAGCCCCTCGGGGGCGCGAAGCGGGTCCGGGAAATCTCCGAGGTGCATGGCCAGGGTCGCCACCGGGGTCGGCGAGGAGAAAGGGGTGTGGCCCCCGAGCATCCGGTAGAGGATGATCCCCAGCGCGTAGATGTCACTTCGGTGGTCGAGCTTTTCGGCCCGTATCTGTTCGGGAGCCATGTATTCGGGCGTCCCGAATATCTCGTTGGCCGAGGTCAGCGAGGTGCGGTCGAAGCGCTGCTTCTCTGCGGTGATCTTGGCGATGCCGAAGTCCAGCACCTTGACCACGTCCCTATCCATGCCCCGCTGCGTGAGCATCACGTTTTCGGGCTTGAGATCCCGGTGGATGATGCCGTGGTCGTGGGCTTCTTGGAGCGAACCGCAGATCTGCCTGGCGATGTAGCACGCGCGCGGCCACTCGAGGGCGCTCGAGCCCTTGAGCTCCGCGCTCAGATCGGTGCCGTCGATCCACTCCATGGCGATGTAGAGGTCCTGGCTGTGTGTCATCCCGAAGTCGTAGATGGTGATCGTGTTGGGATGGGTCAGCTGGCTCGCGGTCGTCGCTTCGTTGCGGAAGCGCTCGATGAGCTGCCTGTCGTGGCTGAAGCGAGGGCGGAGGACCTTGACGGCCACCGTGCGCCAGACCGAGGTCTGTTCGGCCTTGTAGACAACCCCCATGCCGCCTTGGGCCACGCGCTCCAGGACGACGAAGCGGTCTCCGATGAGCTTGCCGATCAGCGGATCGGGCGTCTGGGACAAAAGGGAGAGAGGGCGACCGCAGCTTTGGCAGGCGCTTTGTCGGCTCTCATTTTGCGTGCCGCATATCGGGCACGTGTTCGTCTCATCGGCCATGGAGGGGTTCGCTCCGAGTGTCTTGAAAAAAGGTACCATGTTTTGATCGATAGGCGACAAAAGGGCTCGAGACCTATGAAATAGACATGGGCTTGCGCTGAGCTCGGGCTTGATGTAGGCACAGCAACCTGAGATCACGGCTTTTTTTAGGCCGCGAGGAGACAAAAAAATGCAACTGCCTAAACACCTTGCTCATTTTCACAGGTTCCTCTGGGAGGAAGCGGGGTCGTTGGTGGTCCTAGGCGACTGCCGGCCATTGGCGAAGGGGCGGTGGGAGTACAATGAGCAGCACGGGATCGCCCAGCCGACCGCGGATCGCGTCGCGAGCCTCGAGCGCCTGATGGGGGCGGCCGGTTTGGCGGCCGTGTCCCTGGCCGACAGGGAGTTTTGGGGTTGGACGATCAACCCGCCGGATCGCTCCTACGGGCTGTTTTGTGCGGTGGATTCGGAAGGCTCCATGAGCAGCGGGACAAAGGCCGCCCACAAGGACGTCGCGGCGGCGGTGGTTCAAAGGCAAAAAGTGGGAGAGAAGGTCCAGACGAGCCATTTCGACCTCATCGAGTCGGACCCTGTGTCGGCGGTCAACGCCTATTTCGAACAGGCGGAGCAGCTCGCGACCCGGGCCGAGGTCGGGTCGGACGGCCGCTGCGCTTTGGCCCAGCGTCTGCCGGATGGCGACCTCTCCAAGGTCGCAGCGCTCGATCGCCAAGGATTTATCGACGCGTTGTTCAAAGCCGAGGAGCTGGGCTGGAAGCCCATGGGCGAGGTGCTGCTCTTCTACGAGTGCCGGTGCTCCGATCAGCAGATCCTCGAAATGTTGACCCAGTTGCCCGCGGATCGCAGAAAAGAAATCTGGGGGGACTTGAAACGCTTGGATGTCGAGTGTCCCCGATGTGGCAGGCAGTATGTCGTCAAA
>JAABTR010000037.1 GCA_011389755.1 Deltaproteobacteria bacterium
GGCCAGCTTCTTGCGCTCCTTTTGCAAGCGCCGAAGCTCCTCGCTTTTCTCCCCCAGCTCCCGGTGAGCGATCGCCATGAGCTTTACCCGAAGCTGCCCAAGGCGGTTGTCCATCTGCTGGGCCTTGCGCTTGGCTTGCCTCAGCACCGGGATCGCGTTGAGCCTGCTCGGACCGTTTATCACGGCCTCGAGCAGCCGGATGAGGCGCTCGGTGTCATTGACCGTCTCCTCGGCGGTCCCCAAGTCCTCAGCCAACACGAGCGCTTGCTTGACGTCTTCCTCGTCGCCCACCCACTGGACGAGTCGGTTGGGGAGCTCGGACGAGGTGTCCAAGGTGCTCATGTTCTGCTTGACCAGATCCGCGAAGACCATCCGCGTGTCCTCTTGGGATCGCTCGGTGACCAGCTTGTCGAGCTCTTTTTGGAGCGGGCCAAACTCGCCGGCGATCTCGTTGAAGACCTGCTCCGCTTCATCGTACCGCCCCGTGCGCAAGAGCAGGTGACCGCGCATCATCTTGGCCTTCGGGATGTAGGAGCTGTCAGGGACCGCCACCGTCAAAACCTCCAAGATGCGCTCGGCCCGAATGGCGTCTCCAGAACGGATGAGCACCGAAGCCGCCTCGTAAAGCGCGACGTCGAAATAGGGAGAGTTCTTGGAGATGAGCTGGTAGCTCTCCGAAGCGTGCTCCACGAAGTCTCGCTCGAAGTACAAGCGCCCGGCCGCCAGGTTCATCAGGTCGATGACCTGCTGCTCTTCTCGTGTCGCTCCCTCGTATTGACGCCCCTTCGTAAAGACCTCGAGGGCCTCTTCATAACGCCCCTGACGTGTCCGGACCACGCCGAGAAAGTAGCTCGCCTTGAGCTCGAGGAGTCTCTGCTCGGCCTGGATGGTCGCGAACTGGTTTGCGGCCGCCTCCAGATCGCCTTTGAAGTAGAAATACTTACCTTTGATATATCTGGCTTCCGGGCTGAGCATCTGACCCAGCTGGTCGAAGTACCGCTCAATCCCCTGGTAGTCGTCCAAATGAATGGCGATTTCGATGAGCCGCTCCACCGCCCGCTGGGTGTAACGCCCGACACCTGGGTTGCTGCGCTCGTCGATGACCCGCTTGAACCACTCTCGAGCACCGAGATAGTCTCTGGCCTGAAACAACGAATCGGCATAGAGAAACAGCGCGTCGCCATAGGCTGCGTGGGTCGAATGATTCTCGATGATATCCATAAAAATGATGGCGGACCGCTGATAGTCCTTCATGCGGTAGTAATTCTCACCATCGATGAGGCGCTCCGAGGCGTACTGCCCGCTCTGAGCGCCGCCTCTTCCGAGATATCGCGGCCCTAAAGCCGCAGCGTTCTGAGCGATCTCTTCCACCTCGTCGCTCACGCGGTCGATGTCATCCGCGTGAGACGGAAAGGTCGCGCAAATCCCCAAGGCACCCACCAGGAGCACGGCCGGTCGGCCCGGCCGGGGGCTGCGCGTTCGAACGGAGCGTCTCACCTGTCGCCTCCCTCAGCATCGTCGCCTCCAGAGGCTTCGTACTCAGCGACATTCTCCACATAGCGAACCGCGGGACGCTCCTCGAGCGGGGTCGTGACCCCTCCTTTTTCGAAACCGACGATCTCGAGCCTGACAGATTTCCCCTCATTGACCGTGAAGGTGCGGCTCGACCGCGTCTTAAAAGAGTACCCTTTGAGGTACGAGAAGATCCCATAGCCGTGCCCCCGGTAGTGGAGCACGACGCTCAGGGTGTGGTCGCCGGGCATGACCGGGCCGTCGAACAGGTCTATCGACTCGCGCTCAGCCAGGCTCCCGTTCTCGTCCGCCTTGTTGAAGATGGGGCCGCCGTCCAGCAGGAAAGTGGCTTTTACGAGACGAAAGGACCCGCCCATCTCATTGCGAAACACGATACCCGCCTTGGAACCTGCGATCTTGCGATCCAAAACCGTCTCCGCGAGGAGACTCAGACGCGCCTTGGATCGGAAAATCTGTTCCTTGAGGCGGTTGATGCGATCCTCGAGGTCGCGCAAGCGAACCGTGTAGGTCCCCGTGTTGACATCCGGGGCCTCTTCGTCCGCGGCCGGAACCTGGGACTGGGACCGCTCGGCTTCGTCCTCTTGTTCCTCTTGTGACGCCGCGGCTTCGTCCGCGGCCTCGCTCGTGTCCTCGCCGCTCAAGTCCTCCGCCGCTTCCTGAGCGGCCAAGCCCGTGCCCCACAATAATCCCATGATAACGGCTAACGCCTGTACGCGTGTATGAGACATCTCTACATACCCCTCTCGGCTGGCGGCAAGTAGTCCCAAGGTCGTCTTGTATCGAAGATGGTGACTCCGTTTACTTCAATTCTTTGCTCAAACAAGTATCCCAAACTTTCGTCCAGTGTCAACGAACGCACCCTCTGGGCGTCGTGAATCGAAAACTTTAAAACCTCGCTCAAAGCCAAAAAAGCTAAGGGCTGACTCGACTCTCGGATAACGGCTCAGAAACTCAAAACTTTACACCGCATAGGCCTTGCGGATATTTTTTTGGTTCAGTTCGCCGGCTGCTGTTGCAGCGTTTTACAGCACCTCTAGAAAGATCTTTTCATTATGACGCGCGTCTCCACAACTGTCGAAGGGATCGCGGCATCTTCGTGTGCCGCCCGGGATGCCGCCTCGCCGAACGCGCCGCGGGCCGGCAGCGACGAGGAGCTCATGCGCTTTTTTCAAGACGGCAACGCCGAGGCTTTCGCGAGCCTTTACGGACGCTACAAAAAACCGATCTTCGTCTTTTTGCTTCGCCAGTGCAAAAGCCCCAGCGCGGCCGGCGACTTGACCCAAGACACCTTCACCCGGGTGGTCAGATCGGCCGGCGGTTTTCGCCACGGGGCTCGATTTTCGACCTGGCTCTACACCATCGCCCGCAACGTCGCCGTGGACGCGGCTCGAAAGCAAAAACATCGCGATCACCGCTCCTTGGATCAGCCGGTCAGACCCGACGGGCCGGCGCTCGCCGAAAAAATCTCCGGCGCCGACCCCCAGCCGGACCGACTCACCACGTCCAAGCGGCTCCAAAAAGACCTCGAAAAGGCCATCGCCGCGCTTCCCGAGGATCAAAGGGAGGTGTTCTTGATGCGGGAGTACGCCGGGCTGCCGTTTAGGGAGATCGCTCAGATCGTCGATGTTCGCGAGGGGACAGTGAAAAGCCGCATGCGCTACGCCCTTGAATCTCTGCGACAGCAGCTTTGCGATTATGCGGATTACGCGAGGACTTTGTCATGACCGATCCTTGCCGCGCCTTCGAGGAGCAGCTGCTCGACCTGATCTACGATGAGCTCGTCGAGGCCGATGCCAAGGCCCTCCACATGCACGCCGCGAGCTGCCATCATTGCCGCACCGCGCTCGAAGAGGCGCTCATGGTCCGCAGGCTCGCCTCGCAGCTCCCCGGCGATGACCCACCAAAGAGCATCGATGACGTCGTCTTGTCGGAGGCGTCCCGGTGGGCGGAGCTTCAAAAAGAGAGCGTCGCTCGCGCAGGCGCAGACGTCCCGCTTCCATTTGCACCGGGGAGCCGGGGAAGGCCTCAAAAAAAGCGGTTGTGGGTTCCCGCTTTCGCCGCCGCGGCTCTCGCGGCTTCGGTGGCGGTGGTGTCCATCGTGCTCGTCCGCGACGCAGAGCAGATGAGCGCGAACGAAAGTCCGGCCCCAGACAGGGTCGCGATGGAATCGAAAAGGGAGCCCGCTCCCCCTGATCGTTTTTCGTCGAGTCCGGCATCGAGCTCGGAGTCGACCTCTTTTTCTAAGGCCCCAAACGCACCGGCCCAGATGGACCGGCTCGACGAAGAGGCGCCCGCCGAGACTCCAGAGGCTCCCGCTGCCGGCTCGCGTCTTCGCGCTTCGGCGAGGGCACCTGCGAAAGACGCCGCATCGGGCAGCCGGCCCGAGGGGCTTTCCAAAAAAAAACCCGAGCGATCGGGCCTTACAAAACAAAAAGAGGCCGCCTCCTCGGCCCCGCTGAAGCTGGAGCGAAAATCGAAGGCCAAAACCGAAAACCACTTTGCAAAGAGCCCGCCCGCGTCCCGAGGCGTGGAGACCTCGGGCGCGGCAAGGGCGCGCACCGCCCCTCCCCGGCCAGATCCCCCTGTCACCTTCGAGGAGGCCTCGCGCGCTTATGATAGGGGAGATTGTCAGACCGCCATCCGGGGCTTCGCCCCCTGGGCCGACACGGGCCGGGTGGATCCCCAAAAAGCGCAGCGCGCCCTATTGGGGCTCGCCCGATGTGAGAGCCGGCGCGGCCGGTGCTCTCGGGCCGTTTTGTGGTACAGCCGGCTCCTCGAGCGCTCCCCGTCTCACCCTTCGCGCCCCTCCCTGCTGTGGGAAGCGGCGATGTGCGAGCGCAAGCTGGGCCGAGTCGAGATCGCCAAAAAATACCTGCAGGAGCTGACGGTCTTTCCCGCCTGGAAAAAAAGGGCCGAGCAGCAGCTTCGCCAGCTGGACGACTGAGCTGGACCACGAAAAGGTACTGACCCCCGGCCGCTTTTCAAAACGGTTGTCAATCTGTCAAGCCCCGACTAAATTGGCTCCGGGCAACGCGGACCGGTGCACTTTTAAGGCCCTTCGCGCGCCGTTTGCGACCCCGGCTCTTTGTTGCCAGGCGGAAGAATAAAAAAAATCATGAAGACCCAACAACTCGGCATCGATATCGGCTCAACCAACGCCAAGATCTGCTTTGTCGAAAATTCCCGAACCGCTTTCTCCGCGGTCCTGCCCCATGACGGCGACGTGGCCAGAGCAGTCGCCGAGCTCCTCGAACGCTGGCGGCGCGCGACAGGCGGCGAAGGCGTCCCGGTGGTGGTCACCGGGACCCAGGCGCGGCACCGCTTTCGCATCCCGGACGTCATCGTGCCCATGGCCATCGAAACCGCTTTAGAGGCGTTGTCGCTGAGGCCCAAAGCGGTGGTGTCCATGGGAGGAGAGGATCTGGTGGTCTACCCGGTCAACGACAACGGTCGCATCACCGGGACCTTCGCCGGAAACAAGTGCGCCTCCGGCACCGGAGAGTTCTTCCTCCAACAGCTCGGGCGCATGGATCTGGAGCTCGACGAGCTGGACTCCGCCTGCCTCGAGGCGCGAATCCTCAAGCTGTCATCGCGCTGCTCGGTCTTCATGAAGTCCGACTGCACCCACCGCCTCAACAAAGGAGAGGCGACCCCGGGCGACATCGCCTTGTCCTTGTGCAAGGTCATGTCCGATAAGGTCTCGGACTTTCTCACCCAGGCGCGCATCGACTCCGGG
>JAABTR010000038.1 GCA_011389755.1 Deltaproteobacteria bacterium
CAGATCGTGCTCATAGGCGGCGTGACCCAAAACAGACACATGCTCGCGCAGCTTAAGGTAGCCCGCCCCAACCTCGAGATCATCGTGCCCGAAGAGGCGCCCTACTTCGAGGCCTATGGAGCGGCGCTCCTCGCCGCGGAGAACGGCGAAGCGCTGCCGGCAGTCGAGAACTTGACCGCATCGGGCGCAGGCGGCGAAGGCGACCCCTACGCCCCTTTGGCGATGCTCGAAAATCAGGTCAAGGCCTGCGCCCCGATACGAGAAGAGTACGACCCCGAGGCCGACTACATCCTCGGCGTCGACGGCGGATCCACCACCACAAAGGTCGCCCTCGTCAATGCCGAAACCCTTGGCATCGTCGCCGAGCACTACGGCCGCACCCACGGCCGACCGGTCGAGGCCCTCAAGGGGTGCCTGCGCGCCCTCGAGCAGCAGCTGGAAGGTGCCCGGCCGCGGATCATCCTGACCGCCGCCACCGGGTCTTCCCGGGAGCTGCTCGGGATGTTTCTCCAGACCAAGGGCGTCTACAACGAGATCATCGCCCACGCGGTGGGGACGAGCCATTTCGACCCCGAGGTCGACACCATCTTCGAGATCGGGGGGCAAGACGCCAAGTACATCCGGCTCGAGAAGGGTGTGCCCATCGACTACGCCATGAACGAAGCGTGCTCCGCCGGGACCGGTTCGTTTCTCGAGGAATCCGCGGCCGGCGACCTCAGCATCCGAGACGTCCGAGAGATCGGCCCCATCGCCCTGGGCGCAAAGAAGCCTCTGAAGTTTGGAGAGCACTGCTCCGCCTTCATCAATTCGGACATCCGCAAGACCATCGGGCAAGGCGCGACCCGAGAAGACATCACGGCCGGTATCATCTTCTCGGTGGTCTCCAACTATCTGAATCGCGTTGTGGGCAGCCGCTCGCCCGGCACGCGGATCGCGCTTCAAGGGGGCGTCGCGAAAAACCCGGCGGTCCCTCTCGCCTTTGCCCAGATCACCCGGCAGCCCATAACGGTCCCGCCGGACCCCGAGCTGATGGGCTGTTTTGGGGTGGCGGTGCTGGCGAAACGCAAGCACGAGCGAGGCCTCCTCGACCGAGGCAGATTCGAAATCCGCGCCCTGCTCGACAAGGAGATCGCCTCGGCGGGGACGTTTACCTGCAGAGGCTGCGACAGCCGCTGCACCATCCGCAACATCGTCATCGACGGGAGCAAGTACCCGTTCGGTGGAGGGTGCTCCAAATTCACCGTCGCGGCGCGCAAAAAGATCGACGGGACCCTGGCGAAGGACTACACCGCCGTGCGCACCCAGATGATGCGGGAGCAGTTCGCCCCGGATCCCGAGGCCCTGGAGACGCGCACCGACGCGGTGGTGGGCATCCCCGCGGCCTTCTCCTTTCACTCTCTTTGGCCCCTCTACAGCTGGTTCTTCCACACCCTGGGCGTGCGCTGCGTGGTCTCGGACGCCATCGAGCCCGAAGGCATCGCCAAAACCGAGAGCAGCTACTGCTTCCCAGCGGAGATCGCCCACGGCGCCATCGAGAACATTTTAAAAAAAGACGTCGACTTCATCTTTCTTCCCCATTTCCAGAACATGCCGTCCATGGAGCCGGGTGTGGAACACGGCATCTTGTGCCCACTGACGCAGGGGCTCCCGTTCTTTGCCCGCAGAGCTTTCGATCTCGACGAAGCGCGCATCCTGCGGCCACGCGTCAACTTCAAGCACGGCTGGGACGGCTCCCGTGAGGACTTCGAGAAGACGGCGTTGCGCCTGGGGTTCACTGCGGAACAAGGCGCCCGCGCCTACGAAAAAGGCGTCAACGAGTACCACCGCTTTCTCGATGCCTACCGCCGCCTGGGCGAGGAGGTGCTCGAGGAGATCAAGAGCAACCCCGAAGGGACCTACGTCGCGCTCTTCGGCCGCCCCTACAACGCTTTTACCCGCGACGCCAACATGGGCATCCCGCGCAAGTTCACGTCTCAAGGCATCACGGTGGTGCCGTTCGACATGATCTTTCGCGAGGACACCGAAATCTTTCCCAACATGTACTGGTACTACGGTCAGCAAGACATGAAGGCGGTCATGAAGACGCTGCCTATACCGAACCTGTACATGACGTGGATCTCCAACTTCTCCTGCGCCCCCGATTCCTTCATGCTCCACTACATCCGGTGGATGACGGGACAAAAACCCTACCTGGTGCTCGAGATCGACTCACACACCGCTGACGCCGGCATCGACACCCGCGTCGAAGCCTTCCTCGACGTGGTCGAAAGCTACCGCCGCGCGGGACTGGGCCCGGGACACTCCCCAAAGAAGAGGCGCTACCAGCTCAAGCGCAAGCGGGAGTTCATGGACATCGTCGACAGCGTCACCGGCGAGCACATCGACGTGCGGGACCCCCGGGTGAGGGTCATCTTCCCCTCGATGGGAGATCTCTCCACCGAGGCGGCGTCGGCCGCGGCCGTCAAAGCGGGCATCAACGCCGCGCACCTGCCCGTCCCTGACTCTCAGACAGCCCAGCTCGCCCGCAGCGTCGCCTCCGGCAAGGAGTGCATCCCGGCGCTGCTGGTTCTCGGCTCCATCTTGCGGTTTTTCGAGTCTCACGCGCCCAACCGCCCCGGCGAGATCTTCTTGTTCTTCGTACCGTCCACGTCGGGGCCTTGCCGCACCGGGCAATACCACGTCTTCTACGAGCGGCTCTTCGAAGAGCTGGGCCTTGAAAACGCCGTCATCTTGGTGGGCGAAGCCGACAACTCCTACAGGGAGATGGGACCGACGTTCAACCGGGAGATATGGTGGGCCCTGACCCTCGGCGACTACTACACCGACGTCCGGCTGGGCATCCGCCTGCTCGCGCAGAACGCGGACGCCGGCTTGCACACCTTCGAGCGCTGCTGGAGCGATATCGTCAAAGCCATGCGAGGCAAGGAAAACCTCGACCGGGTCTTCCAGCGCGCCGGGCGCGAGCTGGCCGCCATTCCCAAAAAACGCACCCTCGAGCAGCTCAAAAAGGTCCTCGTGGTCGGAGAGATCTTCGTCCGCCGGGACACCTTCTCCGTGCAGGAGATCACCGAGTACCTCGTATCGCAAGGCATCTTCCCCAAGGTGACCGATATCACCGAGTGGGTCAGGTACACCGATTTCACCCGCAAGACCGCCCTCGACGAGAAGATGCGTCGCAGCGGCGTCTGGGGCTCCATCCGCTCGGGGGTCTATGTGGAGCAGGCCCTGTTTCACGCCGAAAAAGCCTACAAGGACCATGTGGAGCGACGCATCGCCCGGCACCTGCTTCCCACCGGGCTTTTGGTCCGCGCCCCCCACGACATGAAGATCATCATGGGCAACGCCGAGCGCCTCTTCATCGGCGCGGCGCTCGAGAGCGAGGCGACGATCTCTGCCGGGGTCGGCGCCACGGCCATGGACGAAGACTTCGACGGTGTCGTCATCATCTCTCCGTTCGCCTGTCTCCCCGGGCGCCTGCTCGAAGGAGTCTACGTCCCGTGGGCCCGCCACCGAGGGTACCCGGTGTTGGTCCTCGAAAACGACGGCCAACCCTATCCGCCGAGCACGCGAGCGCGCATGGAGATCTTCGCCCACAACGTGGGCCGCTTCGAGCGCAAATCCCGCTGAAGCTCCCCCTCCCGCTGCACCTCTTGCCGCAGGCCCAAATCGTGAATAAGAAGTTTCGTGTCGCATTGTAGCGTCGCAAAAGCGGTCACCGACCCTCTTCGTTAAATAATGGGAGGCATGTGTAATGAATGAAGTCAGACGATTTTTCGACGCCTTGGGCGAGGGTGGGCTCATCACGTGGTTCTCGGTCCCGATAATCGGCATCATCATCGGGCTCGTCGTGTACTACCTTCTGAAGAGCGCCCTGCGCTTCATGATGCGCCGCATGCGCATGCCCGAGGAGGCGGGGAGCGTCGCCTACCGAATCCTGCGGTGGACCGTCGGGCTCATCACGGTGCTGCTCGTTTTGCAGCTCGTGGGCGTCCCCATCGGCAGCGTCTGGACCATGATCTCGGCGCTCCTCGCCATGATCGCCATCGGTTTCGTCGCTGTCTGGAGCATCCTGAGCAATACATCAAGCTCCGTTTTGATACACGTGCTCGACCCCTTCGAAAAGGGCGACGAGATCGAGATTATCGAGGCCACGGGCGGCAGCGGCCTCTCCGGGAAGGTCGTGGACATCAACGTCATGTACACGGTTTTGCACACAACCGACGAAGACGGTCAGCGGTACGTGGTGCACGTCCCCAACAACATCTTCTTCCAAAAAGTCGTCAAGAAAAAGGTTCGCGCCTGATCAGCCGAGCTTGAGGCGCGCGGCCTCGTCGGGGTGCTCCTTTTTAAACTTCGCCCAGTACTCCTCAACCGAGTTTTTCATGTCCTTGTGCAAAACCAAGATCCCGAACAGGTTGGGCATGGCCATCAGGACGATGGCCACCGCCGCCAGGGACCACACCACTGTGGTGTCGATGAGCGACGCTCCGAAAAAGGCGCAGACGTAAAGGACGCGGTAGGGAAGGACCCACCTCGAGCCCGCGAGGTAGGTCACCGCGCGATCTCCGTAATACGACCACGATATCGCCGTGGAAAAGGCGAAGAGCAAGAGGCCCAAAGAGACGATGTACTGTCCCCAGTCGCCGAAAAACCCTCTCTTGAAAGCCTCGGCGGTGAGCACCGCGCTGTGCACCAGAGATTTGCCCCTCACCTCCACCGCGGGATCGACCATCTCTCCGCCGCGGATCTGCACGGCGCCGTCGACGGGCTCGCCGTCCCTCGTAAAAGTCATGTCCTGTGCGATGGAGCGGGCGTGGATCACCGTGACCGCTCCATCGCTGGGCAGTCTCCCCGAATCGACCTCGAGCTCACCGTCAAAGGGTTCCACACCCGTTCTCGAGACTCCGCTGAAGTAGCGGCGCAGCTTCTCCACGTCCTTTGGGTCTTCTTCCAAGTAGCGCCCCGCCACCATGTGCATGTCTGCCCGCTGAAAGGTGTTTTCGAACTTCTCGGTCCAAACTCCCGACGACAAAATGGTCAGCCCGGTCAACGTACAGATGACAATCGTGTCGATAAACGGTTCTAAAATCGCCACCATCCCCTCTGAGACCGGTTCGTCTGCTTTGGCCGCCGCGTGAGCGATGGCCGCCGAGCCTTGCCCGGCTTCGTTGGAGTAGAGCCCGCGGCCGACCCCTTTTGTAAAGGCGAACGCGAACGACGACCCCAAAAAGCCGCCGACCGCCGCGGTCCCCGTGAAGATGTCGCCGATGATAGCCGCGAAGGAGGGGATGATATTTTCGTAGTTCAAAGCGATGACCGCCGTGGCACCGACCACATAGAGCACAGACATAAAGGGCACGACCCGGGAGGTGACCGCGGCGATGCGCTTGATACCGCCGATGATGATGAGGGCCAAAAGAACCGCCAAGATCGCCCCCGTGATCCACGGGGGGATCTCAAACGTCGCCTCCATCGAGATGGCGATATTGTTGATCTGGGGCATGTTCCCCGTACCGAAAGAGCAGATGATGGTGGCGATCGCGAAGATGACGGCCAGCCACTTCATGTTCAGCTTGCGCTCCATGTAATACATGGGGCCACCCGCGATGTGCCCGTTTGGTTCGACGATTCTGTACTTGTGGGAGAGCGTGCACTCCACGAACTTCGTGGTCATGCCAAAAAAAGCC
>JAABTR010000039.1 GCA_011389755.1 Deltaproteobacteria bacterium
TGCCCGTTTGGTTCGACGATTCTGTACTTGTGGGAGAGCGTGCACTCCACGAACTTCGTGGTCATGCCAAAAAAAGCCGTGGCCCACATCCAAAAAAGCGCCGCTGGACCGCCGATGTAGATGGCCAGCCCGACACCGCCGATGTTCCCGGTGCCCACCGTCCCCGACAGGGCCGTAGCCAAGGATTGAAAGTGGGTCGTGTCGCCTTCGAAGCTCTCCTTTTCGTATTTCCCGGTCACGACTCGAAAGGCGTGCCTAAAAAAGCGCACCTGCGGAAACTTGAGGTAAAGAGTGAAAAAGACGCCGGTCCCGAGCAGCAGGTAGGGAAACCACGCGCTGCCGCCCAGGTAGCTGTCTAAAAAAATCAATAAACTATTGATCGCGTCCAAGCGAGCCTCCCTTTTGGATTCGCCTTGCCGTGAGCCGGAGATTCTACACGCCCTCAGGCGAAACCCAAAACTTCGGATTTTCCCTTGGAGGACCAAGCCACCACGCGCAAATCGTGGCCCATCCGTCGATCTCCTCGGTCTCAGCCGAGGGCTTTTAGCCTTTTGTGGGCCAGGTCGACGCCGCGGCGCGCGCGCGCCAGCTCCTCTTTTGCGATCTCCCGCTCGGCGACGAGCCTTTGGACCTCTTCGAGAAGCTCGGTGCGGCGCCTGCGCTGCCGGCTATCGAACTGGAGGGCGTCAGCGAGCTCGGCCGCTGTCCACGTCTTCTTTCGGCGCGCCTGCAGATGTTCATCCGCCTGCCGGGCTTCCATCGCAAGCCGCTCTACCTGATCCTCAATCTCGCGGATCGCGCGCTGGGCTCTTTTCAGATCGGCGACCGCGCAGGTGAGCTCCTTTTTTCTGAGGGCCCGCAGCGCTCTTTTTCGGCTCTCGTCGACCAGGTGACCGTCTCCTTATGTGATCATCAAAAAAACACACACTAGCGACAACCCAGGCCGATTCGCTATTGAAAAATGCCCGGGTTTCCCTAAGCTCCCTTTGAGTTTGAAGCGCGGATGCCGCTGGCTTCTCAGGTTTTGCTTTTAAAGCCCGTGTCGCCGGGGCGTCTTCGGAACAAAATACGTTCAGAAACGCACGGGGCATATCTGGCATCTTGACAGCATCGACTCCCTGTGGTTTGGTTCGCTACCTTCAAGGGCCGAAAGTGGCCTAAAACATAGAAATTCGGAGGCAAGCCGTGAAACGCACTTACCAACCTCATAGGCGGAAACGCCGTAACAAACACGGTTTTCGGGCCCGCATGGCGACCCCAAGCGGCCGCAAAGTGATCAGCGCGAAAAGGCGCAAAGGCCGCCGTCGTCTGGCGATCACGACCTACACCAAGTAGGGCCGGTTTGCTTGGTTGGCACCTAGATGTCTCGTGCCGGCTCACGAACCTGACGTCGCTTTGCGTCGCTGCTGTATCGAGCCTCGAACTTCGACGGGCAGCTTTGAGCTGTCGGCCGAAATGACCGAAAGCCCGATCTCTTGGGAACGCGGCGCGAACGGATCTCGCGGCGAAGAGTTCCCCAAAAGCCGCAGGATCTGCAAGCGTCGCGATTATCTCGCCGTTCAAAGTGGAGACCTCAAAGCCCACAGCCCCGGTTTCGTTGGGCTCGTCTCCATCCACGGCGGCGCCGGTGCAGGACGTCTGGGAGTCACCGCTTCGAAAAGGTTGGGCAACGCCGTAGCGCGCAACGCCGTCAAGCGGTTGGTTCGAGAAGCCTTTCGCACCGGCCGGCTGCCCTTGCCCAACGGTGTCGACGTGGTCGTGATCGCCAAGCGGCGCGCCGTCGACATGTCTTCAAACGAGGTCTTCGACGATCTCGAGACGCTGGGCCGTCGCATCAAGCGGCTCGTGGAGCTGAACACGTAATGCGCCGTCTGGCCTTGGCTCTTATTCGATTGTACCAACTGGTGCTCTCGCCCCTCTTGGGTCCGAGCTGCCGCTTCGAGCCGAGCTGCTCCCGCTACACGGCGACCTGCATCGAGCGCTTCGGCGTGTTGCGCGGCGCGTGTCTCGGGGCACGCCGAATCTTGCGCTGCCACCCCTTCGGGTCATCCGGTTACGATCCGCCCCCGCAGGCCCTTTTCGGGCGAAGCTTTTGCAATCATCGCCACGACGACCCACCAGCAAGGACGACATAGATGGATTGGAAACTCTTAGTTTTCGTGTTCGTGATCCTGTTGGGCTTTTTCGGCTATCAGCAGTGCAGCGAAAAAGAACGCCCAAGCTACGACAGAATTCAAGCCCAGCTCCGCGCTGAAAAGCAGCGATCCTTCGAGGCGCAAAGGCGCGCCCAGGAGCGCGAAAGGCAGGCGCAGGCCAAAGAAGCCGCCCTGGGCGCCCGCGGCGAGCGGCCGGAGAAAAAAACGGCCGTCCTCGAGACCGAGGATTTCCGGGCCGTCTTCTCGACCCGAGGTGGAAGCCTCGCCAGCTTTACGCTCAAGGACCCACAGTATCTGGAAGCGCCCCGCAACTGGACAACCGGGTTGCGCGACGACGATGTGGATGAAGCCGATCTCGTCCCCGTCGACATGGTCTCGGCCAATGCGGCGGAGTTCGAGGAGTACAGCCCTCTGCGTTTCAAAATCTATGAGGGCATCGACGCGTGGCTCGAAAAAAGCGACTACGAGATCGTGAGCCGGTCCCCAGTCGCCCTGGTATTCAAAAACATCCAGCCGGGCCTCTTGGTGGATATCTACAAAAAATACCAGGTCGATCCCGATAACCCTTACCAACTTTGGCTCACCATAAGGGTCACCAACCGTTCGAATGAGCAGATCTCTTTCCGCTCGGGGGTCATCCAGCAAGGCTACCAGCACGTCTCCGAGACCGAAGGCAGCATTTTCTCCAAGCCGCCCAACATCATGCAGGGGCTCTGCCGGTATAGCGACGAGACCTTCCGCGAGCCCTGGACAGAGCTCGAAGAGCCGTTTACGGGCGTGGGGGACATCAGCTTCACCGGTGTGGAGACCAACTACTTCCTCGCCGCCATGATCCCCGCTGCAGACACCCCGGTCTCCTGCCACGTGGAGCGGATACGGGGACAAGGCTGGGGCATCATGCGCTCGGAGCTTCGTTTTGCCGAGGCCACCTTAGCGCCGGGGCGAAGCACTGTCTTCAAGGTCCAGAACTACATGGGCCCGAAGCGTTTCCGCACCTTGCAGTCGGTGGGACACGATCTGGAGCACGCCGTGGATTTCGGCTGGTTCTGGATGCAGCCCATCTGCCACGTGCTGCTGGCCATGCTGCTCACCTTTCAGTCGTGGGTGAACAACTGGGGCCTCGCCATCATCATGCTCACCGTGGTCATCAAGGTGGTGCTGATACCGCTGACCCACCGCAGCTTCACATCCGCAGAGCGCATGAAGGCGCTCAAGCCGGAAGTCGACAAGATCAGCGAAAAACACAAAGACGACCCCCAGGCCAAGCAACAGGCGATCATGGGGCTCTACAAAACCCACAAGGTCAATCCGCTGGGCGGCTGCCTGCCGAGCCTCCTGCAGATGCCTATCTGGATCGCGCTGTACAACACCCTGCGCACGAGCCCTGAGCTCTACCGAGCCGAGTTCTTCGGGTGGATCGACGACCTGTCGAGCCCGGATCCCTACTTCGTCACGCCTGTGCTCATGGGCGCGATGATGTTCCTGCAGCAGCGCTTCACCCCCATGACAGGCGACTCGGCTCAGGCGAAGATGATGATGTACTTCATGCCGATTATGTTCGCCGGCATGATGCTGTTTCTGCCATCCGGACTCACGCTCTACATCCTGGTCAACACCACGTTGTCCATCGCTCACCAGCTGCTGATTCACCGTTCGAGGTCGAAAAACGCCTCGCCACAAAAGGGCGCCGCGGGCGGTCCCCCGGCGAAGAAGAAGGCTTAATATGACTGACATGACCGATATTGAAGTCTGGGTTGAGGATTTCCTCAGCGAGCTCATCGAAAAAGCGGGTATGGACATCTTCATCGAAGAGATGACCGCCGACGAGGACGGCATGTTGCGCATCGGCCTGGCCGGGCCGGACAGCGCCCGGGCCATCGGGCGCGAAGGCCATGTGCTCGAGGCCATCCAGCACCTAATGGTCGCCGCGTCCATACATGGGGGCATCCCCCACCGGCGGATTGTCGTCGATGTCGAGAACTACCGACAAAGAAAAGAAAAACGCCTGGCCGAAGAGGCTGTCGAAGCCGCCGAAGAGGTGCTCGACACCGGCCGAGCCGTCGATTTCGAGCCGATGTCGCCGCGGGAGCGCCGCGTGGTCCACATGGCTCTTTCGACGTACGAAGGTGTCAGCACCGAGAGCGCCGGACACGGCGAAGACCGCTATGTCCGCGTGTTCCCCGCCCCCAGGCAGTGATGAAACGCTCCCGCGAAGACAAGCTCTTCGGTGCCGCCGTTCTCAAGCTGTCCTTTGCCATGAACGGCAAGATGGACACCCCGCAGTTCCGCATCGTCTACTTCGGGACCCTCAAAGAATTCGAGCTGACAGACGCCGAGGTGACGAAGTATCTCATGGCGAACAAACAGCGCCTCACCGAGCACATCGAGAGGCACCGCAGCCGCGGAGACTCCAAGTGACGACCATCGCGGCCATCGCCACTCCCGCCGGCCACGGCGCCATCGGGATCGTGCGCATCAGCGGCCCCAAGGCTCGAGACATCCTCGACGCCGTGGTCCCGAGCGCCCGCGCCGGGGCCAAGCCGCGCAGGGTGCTTTTCGGTCGGGCCGTCCATCCGAGCACCGGCGAGATCCTCGATGAGGTTTTGTGCTTCTACTGCCCCGGGCCTCGGACCGCGACCGGCGAGGACACCGCCGAGCTCCACGGACACGGCGGCCCGGTCGTCCTCGAGTCGCTGCTCGGTGCCGCCTTCGACGCCGGCGCTTCGCCGGCCCAGCCTGGGGAGTTCAGCTACCGCGCTTTCACGAGCGGCCGCATCGACCTGACCCAGGCCGAAGCCATCATGGGGCTCATCGGCGCCCGCTCGGAGCGTGCGGCGCGCATGGCCGCCCGACAGCTGAGCGGCGCCTTGCAAGACGCGCTCGGCGCTCGGTTCGACGAGCTCAGCCGCCTGAGCGCCCGGCTCGAGGTGGGCCTCGACTATCCCGACGAGGATCTCCCCGAGGCCGAGAGCAACGCGCTGTGCAACGACTTGGGTGATATCAAGCAGGCCCTGGAGGCCAGCGTCGCCACGTCCGCCTTCGGCGGCCGCCTGACCGGCGGTGCCCAGGTGGCTATCGTCGGCCCGCCCAACGCCGGAAAATCCAGCCTGCTCAACCGGCTGGTGCGCCGCGATCGCGCCCTGGTCGACGCGGAGCCCGGCACCACCCGAGACGTCGTGGAGGCCCAGGGTGAGTGCGGAGGGATCCCCCTGACCTTTTTGGACACGGCCGGGCTGCGAGAAGGCGCCGGGCGCGTGGAGCGGCGGGGGATCGAGAAGGCCGTGGAGACGGCGCGCGCCGCCGACCTGGTCATCGTGGTGCTCGATGGGACCGAGGCTGAAGGCTTCGAGGCCATCGCGTCGCGGCTCAAAGCGCAGGTCCCCGTGGTGGTCGCGGTCAACAAATGCGATCTCGACGGATTCCAGATTCCCAAAGCGCCTTTGGCCGTGTCCGCGGTCATCGCGCTGTCCGCGCGCACCGGCCAAGGGCTGGGCGAGCTGGAACACGCCATGGCGGCCGCGCTCGGCGACTCGGTCAGCGAAGAGGCGGGCGTTTTGACCACCGCGCGGCAAACGCAGATCGTCGCCGATGTCCTCGAGCAAATAGAAGGGGCCATGGGCGCCTTATCCGCGGGCGAAGATCCCGAGATAGCGGCCGCGCAGCTGCACTTTGCCCGCCACCGGTTCGCCGAGCTGTGGGGCAGAGACGCGAACGAGGACATGCTGAGCGCCCTGTTTTCCTCTTTTTGTCTCGGCAAGTGATCTCAATCGAGCGTTGACAGACCGTACAGGAGGCAGTCGACGATGACGCCGATGGCCGCTTTGTTGCGTCCCCCCTCGGGGATGATGAGGTGGGCCGAGTCCCGGTAGGGCGCCACGTGCTGCCGGTGCATGGGGCGAACCGTGTCGTAGTACTGGTTTTGAATCGAAGAGATGTCCCGGCCGCGCTTTATGATATCGCGCTTGATGCGGCGCATGAGCCGAATGTCGTCGTCGGTGTCCACAAACAGCCGCAGATCGAACATTTTTCGCATCCCCTCGATGGAAAAGGTCAAGATCCCCTCGACCACGACAATACGACACGGCTCGATGCGCAGGGTCTCGGTCCGCCGGCTGTGGGTCGCGAAATCGTACTGAGGGCACTCCACCGGCTCCATGCGGCGTAAGCATTCTACGTGCTCGATGAGCAGCTCGTTGTCCAAGGCCTCGGGCTCGTCGTAGTTGAGCTTGGCCCGCTTCGCCAACGAGAGATCGGGGTGGTTCTTGTAATACCAGTCGTGCTGTATCAGCGCGGCTTGGTTTTGGGGCATGCGCTCGATGATCTTCGTGGCGACCGTTGTCTTGCCGCTGCCCGTCCCCCCGGCGATACCGATGATAAAGGGCTTTGTTCGCACCGTGTTGCGACGAGGCGACATGACCTCAACCGGCCCCGCCGCGCTGCACCGACCAAGCGGCCGGGTCTTCGCGCCAAGACGCGAGGACGCGCTTGGACTGCGCGTCCAGGGACCCCATGGCAAGCGCCGCGTCCAAGAGGCTCGAAAAATCGGTCAAGGTGTCGCACGGGATCTTCGCTTCTGAGAAGCGCCCGCTCGCCTTGTCCAGGCCGTAGGTGAAAATGGCGGCCACGCCCAAAAGATCGCCCCCCGCGTCGATGACGCCCTGTGCGGCCTCGATGGAGCTGCCGCCGGTGGATATCAGATCTTCGATGAGCACGACTTTCGCCCCTTTGTCGAGACGCCCCTCGATGCGGTTCTGCTTGCCGTGGCCCTTGGCGGCGCCGCGCACATAGATCATCGGCAGCTCCAGCCTCTGGGCGAGCCACGCCGCGTGGGGGATACCCGCCGTAGCGGTCCCGGCGATGACCTCGGGCTTCCAGCCCCTCGCCTCGATGAGACGCGCAAAGCCTTCCGAGACCGCGCGCCGGTGACTTGGATAGGACATCAGGAGCCGGTTGTCGCAGTAAATGGGTGATTTTCGCCCCGACGCCCATGTGAAAGGCGGATCGGCGCTCAAGCTCACAGCTTGGATTTCCAGCAGGATCTTGGCGATATCGGATTTCATCAAACAGCTCCTCGTGCCTTCTAGATTTTTTAACCCCCCGGTTTCTAACAAAAAAACCTCATGGCCCGACGTGCCGGTCGGCCCCTGCTCGTCTGTTCTCCCACGCCTCCATCTCGAGCCTCGCGGCCTTGGCGCGGCGGGAAAAGACGCGCCACACATAGGCGCAAACCACCAGAAACGCAAGGGCGATGATCTGGCTCGTGGTGAGCCCGCCGAGCTCGCCGCGCTCGTCCCGCCGGATGAACTCGACCGAGAAGCGGAACACAGCATACATTCCCGACGCGATGCAAAAGACCTGTCCGTCGAAGCGCTTGCGGGGCATCAGCCAAAAATAGGCCGCGGCCGCGATGAGCAACCCGGCCAGTGACGAGTAGACCTGAGTCCAGTGGACCGAGAGAGACTCGAGGCGGTAAGACGACAAGAGCCCCTCCTCCCAGTGATGCCGCGACGCAGGTGATCCTGCCGGAAAGATGACGCCAGCGGCGTGGCCCGTGCGACACCCGAAGCAGCACCCGGCCAAGGCGCAGCCCATGCGCCCCCACGCGAGCCCCAGCATGAGGACCCACGCGCCCAGGTCGACGATCTTGCCCACAGGGAGCGTGTGCTTGCGGATGAACCGCACCGCGAAGAGCGCCGCTGCCACAAACCCGCCGTAGAACGCGTAACCGCCGGCGAACAGGTCGGCCCAGGCGAAACAGTTCTTCTCTACCGGGTGGCAGACCCCGGCCGCGACGTCCCACGCGCCGCGCAGGGCGCGGCACTCCCGCTCGTCTATTTTCCAATCGACCTGCGACGGATCCACGCAGACGTTGACGTAGTCCCAAAAGTGGCCGTCGGCGACGAGGTGCAAGGCGCGAGACCCCAAAAGCCCCCAGATAGCCATCCAGACCACCAGCTCGAGCATCAGCCAGGGTTCGACCCGATTGCGCCTGGCCCAGCTGACGAAGAGCACCGCGCCGAAGATGAACCCCAGGGCCACCATGGTGAAGTAAGAGGGCAAGCCCAGGGTGCCGAAGTAGTCAGTGCCGGTTTTCCACTCGAACAAACGGGGGTTCATGGCGACATCCTAGCACGGCCCCCGGCCGAGCGACAGACCGGGCGAACGAAGGGCAAAAGTGCGCTAACGGCAGTGGTCGATGATGTACACATCGAGGCGTTCCCTGGAGGCGATGGCCTCGAGCAGGTTTAGCTCCCGCTTCACGATCCTGTGATGGTGGCGGTAGCGCTCCATATTTCCCCGGCTCGCAAAATAAAAACTGCGCTCGATGTTCTCGAGGACGAGAAGAAAGTGGGGGTGGATGAGCGCGTAATCGACAGGCGGGGTCATCCGCTCGGCCTCGGAGGCATTTTTTTCGGCCATGGCGTGCGCGTAGCCCACGAGCCCCTTGTCGCCCAGGTGCCGGCGCACGTGATCGGTCGTCCTGGTCGCGAGATCCAGCATGAGCTTGAATCTATTGTGGTACTCCAGCTTGCTCTCGGCGACGGCGGCGCCAGTCGCAAAAACGGTGAGCAGGGCTGCTATGACGACAGCGGCTCGTCCCATCGGGTCACCTCCTCGATCGCTCTTCGCGCGGCTTCTTTCTCCGCTTCCTTTTTGCTCGAACCCCGACCTCGAGAGACAGTTCGGTCTCCGGAGGTTATCTCCACCTCAAAGACCTTCGCGTGATCGGGGCCTTCCTGCGCCACGACGCGGTACTCGGGCATCTTGCCCAAAGCCTGCAGCGCCTCTTGAAGCACCGTCTTCGGATCTCCGGGGGCGCCGTCATTCACAGCGGTGTCCACGTCGTCACCGAACCACGCCAAAATCACCTGCCGCGCCTCCTCGTAACCGCCGTCCAAATAGACGGCGCCGATGACAGCCTCGACCGCATCGGCCAGGGTGGACGGGCGCCTGCGGCCCAGGGTCTTCTCCTCGCCCTTGCCCAGCCTCAAGGCTTCGCCCAAATCGACCCGCAGCGCCAGCTGCGCCAACGCGGCCTCGCTCACCAAGCTGGCCCGCAGCGGCGTCAGCCGACCTTCAGAGACGCCGGGACACCTGCCCATCAGGGTCTCGGCGATGGCGAGCCCCAGCACGGCGTCTCCCAAAAACTCCAGCCGCTGGTTGTCCTCTTTGAGTCCGGGCTGCTCGTTCGTAAACGAACGATGCGTCAGCGCGAGCGTCAAGAGGGCACGGTCGCGAAACTCGTAGACGAGCTCCTCTTCGATTCTCGCGAGACCATCGTCATCCCGCGGCCCGCCCGCCGCATCTTCTCGACAATTCGTTTCCAAATTCTTATCCTTCGCCCGGATCTCGGACAAGCCGAGCCTTCGGGGTGTGTTTGCTTTGAAGCCGGCGTGTTTACACCCTCGAGTGTTTCTTCTACATAAATCGCCGAGGTAATGACAATGCCCAGCCGACCGAAAACCGCCAGAACCTTCGAAAACGACTCGAAATCCCGTTTGCTCTTGGTGCTCGTCGCGCTTTTTAGCCTGATCGGCGCGTCGGTCTCCCTGGAGCTGACCCGCATCCACTACCTAACCCACACCGATCCGTATTTCCAGTCCATCTGCTCGGTCACTAAAGCCATCGACTGCCAGGAGGTGGCCCGATCCTCCTACTCGGTCTTTGGGGGCCTGCCCATCTCGATCTGGGCGCTCATCGGCTACCTCTTCGTCGGCACCGTCGCCCTGTGGGGACACAGCTCAAAGCGGCTCGCGCCCACCTTTGGCGCGGGGCTGCTCGTCTGCTCGACCATCGGAGCTGTGGGCGTCTCGACTGTCTTGGCTTGGATATCCGCCACCAGAATCGAATCGGTGTGTCTTTTTTGTGCCTCTTTGTACGTCGTCAATCTCGTCCTCTTCGG
>JAABTR010000040.1 GCA_011389755.1 Deltaproteobacteria bacterium
TGGATATCCGCCACCAGAATCGAATCGGTGTGTCTTTTTTGTGCCTCTTTGTACGTCGTCAATCTCGTCCTCTTCGGACTGGTGTCGGCCCTGCACGCCCGGCTGCGCCTCGGCCCTTTTCGCACCTTTGCCGCGGACGGCTTGGCAGCAGCCTCGAGACCCGCGCCCGCCGCGGCGCTTGTCGCCTTCTTCGTCGCCGCGGCGGCGCTGGCGGCCTTCTTCGTCCCGAGCTACTGGATCGAGACCGGCTGGAAAGATCTTCCGACTCTTGCTTCCGGCGTCACCGAGGAAGGTCATCCTTGGTGGGGGGCCGAGGATCCGCTCATCGTCATCGAGGAGTTTTCGGACTACCAGTGCCCTTACTGCCGCAAAGCCCACAAGCTGGTCCGGCGTCAGGTGGCCGCTCGAGCCGAGCACGTGCGGCTCGTCCACCGTCACCTCCCCCTCGATGACGCGTGTCACCCCGGGATCGAAAAACCCTTTCACGACAGAGCGTGTGATTTTTCCCTCGCCGCCGCGTGCGCCGGATCGCAAGACCGCTTTTGGCAGATGAATGACGCCCTGTTCGCGGTGCAGGACTTCGTGCCCACAGGCGATGTGGACATCGCGGATCTGGGTGAGGAGATAGGGCTCGACCCCGAAGCGTTCTCAACGTGTCTGGCGGGAGACGAGGCCATGCCCATCGTGCAACGGGACATCAAAGAAGCGACCCGGCGCAAGGTCGTCGGGACACCGACCTTTTTCATCGGCTCCGAGGCTTTTCCCGGCAGGATACCGGAGGTGGCGCTCGACGCGCGCATCGAAAAGATGCTCCGCGTCCGTCAAAAAGCTTCAACGCCCTCGTCCGGCTCGTCTGCCCCTTCGTCTCGGTAAATGTAGTCCTGAGACGACGTGCCCCGCATCCTCGCCATCGGCCCCCTTGGCGGCGGCAAGGGCTCGCCGTCTTGGTAAAAATCGAGCGTCTGGCCAAGGGACGCCCTGTACTCGGCCTCGGTGAGTCTGCCTCGCGCCCGCATCCTCTTTAGAACTCGGTGCAGAACGTTCCTCTGTCGCTCGCTGAGCCCCCCTACGGCGTAAGCTCTGTGGCGCGCCACGGGGTTTGGGAGCAGCTTGATGAGAAACACCGACTCAAGCTGGTTGAGCTCACCGGGAGCCCGACCGAAGTAGTAGGCCGCCGCGTCCGTGATGCCGTACACGGATGGCCCGAACTCGACCACGTTGAGGTAGAGCTCCAAGAGCTCCTCTTTTGTGAACCGGGTCTCGAGATACCACACGAAGAACAGCTCCTGGAGCTTGCGGGCGATGGTCCTGTCGCGGGTGAGAAACAGGTTCTTGGCCAGCTGCATGGTCAAGGTGCTCGCCCCGTGGGAGACGCTGCCTTCTTTGAGGTTCAGCGCGATGGCCCGCCGGATCTCCGGGATCGTCACGCCTTTATGGCGCCAAAACTTGCCGTCCTCGGTGGTGAGCAGCGCCTCTATCACAAAGGGGGATATGAGCCCCAATGGGGTCCATCTTTGGGTCCCGGGGCCTGTGACGAGCCGCAAATCCTCAGCGTCTTCGTCGTACGCCATGTAGGCGAAAGGCCCCTTGAAGAAAGGGGCGTCCGGGATGGTGCCCAGCTCGGCGATGCGGCAGTCGTTGTGCAAATCGATGTCGAGCAAGACCGCGTCGGGCGTCTCTTTATCGAGGGCCAGATGCATCTCCAGACCGAAGCGTCCGTCCAGGACAACCCCCGCGAGACGCCTTCGCAGCGGCTCGGGAACCGCGGCGTAGACCTGGCGGCAGGGAGTAGGCGGCACCGAAATCCCGAGATCGAACGCCAGGCGATCGAGCCGCGCCTCGCCTTTCACGGTCATCCGGAACATGTCGCGGGCCAGCTCGAGACGCTCGATACGCACCGTGTCGAGGCGGTCATCGAAGAGGAAATCGAAATCAGCGCGCCCATCGAGGTCGACGATGGGCGCGCGGGAGATCCTGGGGTGATCGATGATGAGCGAAGTCACGCCCACCTGGCCCTGGGCTCTGAGAAGCTCGCTGCTCGGCTCTTGTGCGACGGTGACGCTGAGAGAGGCCTTGGCTTGGCCGGCATCGATCTCTTCGGGAAGCGAGACCAATTCGCCGAGTCGTTTCAGCGGGATCGAGGGTGCCTCGAGCACCAGATTCAAAGAGTCTTCACCGCCGGACCTCAGCGCCACGGTGACCTTGTGGGCGCCTTCGGTGGACAAAAAGGCTCCCGAAGCGCGCAAGCTGAGACCTTCCCCTCGCGACCAGCGACCATCGACCGTCCCCGCCGAGATCAAAGGACGCTTCGAGGATATCTGTGCGCCGCGCAAAAGCACGGAGCCGTCCTCCATATGCACGCCCACCTCCCCCAGAAGGGATGAGAGGCCTTTTCCCGGCTCCTGCTTCCGCTGCTGTTCTTCGACCTCTTGCGAGGCGCCTCGCTCTTCGGGCCTCAGCAACCGCTTCGCCTCGAGCAGGTCTGTCCACAAGGTGGAGACCCCGTCTTTTTCGCCGGGCAAAAAGATCTTCGAGCGCCCAAGCTCGAGCTGCGCGGCGCTGGTTCGTCTCTTCCAATCGAGGACAGCGCCCGAGCCGCTCAGAAGCACGTCTTTTGCATGACTGAGGGTGTACTCTCCGCTCTTGCCGAGCACGCGCCCTTCGGCGACGAAACGCCCGTCGAGATCTTCGGCGCTCAGCTCGAAATTTCCCAAAACGCCGTGGATGCTGGCCCTCTTTACCGTGATCTCCGGCAAAGAGGAGCCGGACCCCTTCGTCGTCTTCTCACCGGCACCCTGGCCACTCATTCTGCCGGTCACGGCCGCGATGAGCTCTCGCCACTTTCGCAAGCCCGCCCCTCCGGCTTGCTCTCCGAGGCTCAAAGCCAGCCCCTCGACCCTCACCCCGGTCAAATCGATCTCGCCGAAGAACAGCGGCCCGACTCGGACGGACAAGACGGCTTCGTCCGCGGTCGCGAAGAGCTGCGCTGTGTCCTTTGAGCGGACCTCTATCTTCTCGATGCTCAAAGAAGACAGCGACGCGTCGAGCGCCCCGTACGATATCTTCACACCCAGCCGGTCCTCGACCCGGGGGATGAAGGTCTCGATGAGCTTCTCGTCCGCTCCAACCTGAAAAAGGAGCATCACCACGAAGAAAATGACGAAAGAGGTGACGCCCGCCACTGTCAGTAGACGCTTGGTACCCATGCGGCGCAGATTCTTTCACGTGTTGCGGCCAATATCAATCCACTGTCTCCGTCCAAGCGCGATCCAAATCGGTCGTATTCGACTCCCACTCCAGTTATGATAGCCGGCGTCATGGTTCGCCCGCGTCAAACCCGCTTTTTCGACGACAAAAGCGCCCGCTGTCTTTTCCGCGAGCTGGCGATCGAGGCGGTCGTCTGCGTGGACACAGGCGGTCGCCCCTTGGGACAACTTCTGGCTCAACACTCGCGTCTGCCTCTCTTCGGCCTCGATATTCGATATCCCGGCAGCAGGGTTCTCGACAATCTCCCGCGACAATTGGTGCCTCTTTTGTGGCCCTTCAAGGAGCTGTCTTACAAATTGACGGCGCCTCGGCCGGCACAAAACCACCCGGCACAAACGCTTCTGAGCTCCTACAATCGTCTTGCCCTCGTCGACGACAGCGCATCCTCGGGCAAAACCCTTCAAGCAGCCCTTGAGCACCTTTTTCGCGCGAAGATTCCCCGAGACAAGGTGACGATCATCGTAGGTCGCTGCGGCCAAAGAGCGAGACACCTCGTCGATTTCGTGTTTTGCAAAAGCGACACTCGATCGACGGGCTAGTGATCAAAGAGCCGGCAACCTCAGCTCCGATTGCAGATGAGCACGCGCTCCTCATCCTGGAAGAGCACCTTGACCTTTTGAGGAGCGGTGAGCTCGACGACGAGCCCCAGACCGAACCTCGGATGCTCGATGAGGTCTCCGGTGGCGAGATTCATCTTCACGCTGTAGGTGAGCGCCTCGGTCCGATCGCGCCCGAAGACCGCCTGTCTGAACTGCTCGGCCGGATCGACTTTTTTCTTTCGGGTCACTGTCCGTTTCGTCGTTTTTTTGGGTTCGGCCTTCACAGCGGCGCGCTTGCGCACTTTGCAGGAGTGAAAAGGCTCTTGGATGGAGCAGACGTGGCAGCGCACGCTGCGCACCATCAGCCCGTCGGCCTCGGTGACCACATGGTCGGTATCTTTTTGGCATTTGGTGCAATAAGCGTCGATAGGGCTTCCGGCAAAGTACGGCACATTCAACTCCTTCGCGGTCACAAGAAGAGTAGCAACATAGCTGACGCGTGCGCATTCCCAAGCAAAGACCCGCCGGCGCGAAGCCGTTGAAACGGGCGAGAAAATGACTAGGCTTCGTTAACATGAAGACAACAAAGGGAACAGAGAAAATGAGCCCAACACCAAACAAGCGCCCGAGGCTGGCGCTCATCACCAATCACGGATATGCT
>JAABTR010000041.1 GCA_011389755.1 Deltaproteobacteria bacterium
ACAAAGGGAACAGAGAAAATGAGCCCAACACCAAACAAGCGCCCGAGGCTGGCGCTCATCACCAATCACGGATATGCCGGTGTCGACATCCCCCTGGGAGGCGCTCCCGACACCGGAGGACAAAACTTCTACGTCAACTCGCTCGCCAAAGCCCTCGAAGAGAACGGGCACGAGGTCACGATTTTCGCGCGCGGGGGCTTTCCCTTTTTCGACAGCGACAAGGTCCGCCGCGGCCAGGAGAAGCTCAGCGAGCACGTCCGCTACGTCTACGTCCCCGGAGGAGGAGACAGTTTTATCCGCAAGGAAGACATCGCCGTCGCGCTCGACGAGGAGATCACCTGGCTCGATCACTTTGTGGCTGAGGAGGCCCAGGCTGAGGGCAAGGCGCCCTGGGAATACTACGACATCCTCAACACCCACTACTGGGATGCCGCGGTGATGGGCGTCAAGCTCGTGGAGCGCTGGAGGAACCGATGCGCGCGGGATTTTTTGTCCAAGGTGCTGTCCGGTCGGCTGGCGCCTCGGCTCGAGCGCTACGAAGGTGAAGAGCTGCACCGGCAGGGGCTCTTTCGAGAGCTCACCTACCACTTCGGTCGGCTGGCGCTCGACGCCGCGAAGGACAAGGATCCGCAAAAAGCCCTCGAAGAGCTCACCGGCGCGAAAGAAAAAATAGAACCGCTCACCAAAGTCGGTCTGGGCGCCGCGGATCTGGCGGACGCCATCTCCTTGGGCCGCGTCTTGAGGCGCGTCGCGAGAGTCGACGAAAGAACCATCGATGAGGCGCTCGAGCCGGTGGACCGGCACGTGTGGACCCCGCACTCCCTGGGCATCGTCAAGGAGCGGAATTTCTGGTCAAAGCCCCCCGAGCAGATCCGATCTTTGAAATTCCGAGAGCGCGACGCCCACGAACAGGTGGTGTGCGCTCGAACCTCGCTGTTTTGCTCCACCTCACCGGAGATCTGGCGCAACTGCGTTTCGTACCACGGCATCGAACCCGAGCGCATCTTCGACTTCCCCCCTTGCATCGACAAAGAAGCGTTCCGCCCCCGTCAGCGCGCCGAGCTGGGCGCGGCGTACGCCTACCTGTCCGAGCTCAGCGGCGTCCCCGTGGAGACGCTGGAGTCATCAAAGATCGTGTTCGAGACCAGCCGCATGGATCGAACCAAGCGCAAGGACCTTCTGCTCCAATCGTTCGCGAAGATAACCGACGACGTCCCAGGCAGCTACCTGTTCATCGGCGGCGGCCCAAGAAGCAACCCGGTTTTCAAGGAGCTGGAAAAAGTGCACGCATCGTTGCCGAAGCTGAGGGGCAGGGCCTTCTTGCTCGGCTTCATCCCGGACGAGGTCTTGGAACTTTTATTCTCAACCGCCGACCTGTTCGTCTCGGCATCCGAAATGGAAGGTTTCGGGATGTCGGCCTCTCAAGCGGCGGGCGCGGGCGCCGCCGTGATCTGCTCCGACCTCATCCCGTTCGCGACGCAGTACGCACCTGAAGCCGCCGTGGTAGTGCCCGCGGGCGACGCCGAGGGGTTCGCCGCGGCCATGCGCCGTCTTCTGCGCGATGACGACGAGCGCGCCGCGCGGGCCGAAAAGCTCCTCCAGATCGCCGACACGCTCGACTGGAAAACCACATCGGCCGATTTCGTAGACTGGTTTCATTCGCGTCGCGGCCGCCGGGCCCCTTGACCCACCCCCCAAACCTCACCTCTCGAAAAATCGATTCTGTCACTAAATAGTTACACCGCGGGCGACGTCTTAACGCGGTGCCTCGAGTTGCGGAGGTGACCGCCCGATGGTATTTTTACCTTTTGTAGAAGGAGGCGACCTTAAAAAAATGAGCGATCTGACCGGAACCGTCCTCGACAAAAAGTACGAGCTCATCCGAATGCTCGGCGAAGGCGGTATGGGCACCGTTTACGAGGCCAAACACCTGCTCATCGGCCGGCGGCTCGCGGTAAAATTCCTGCACGCTCAGTACGTGACGAGCCAAGAGGTCGTCACGCGTTTCCAGCGGGAGGCTCAGGCGGCCGCGGCCATAGGCCACGAGAACATCATCGAAGTCACCGATATGGGGACGACCTCGGACGGCGCTCCGTACATCGTCATGGAGTACCTCGACGGTCAGGACGTGCGCGAAGCGCTCACCGACAAAGGCATCATCCCCACGGGTCGGGCCTGCCACATCATGGTCCAGGCCCTATCCGCGCTGCAGGCGGCCCACGACGCCGGTATCATCCACCGGGACCTCAAGCCCGAGAACATCTACCTCATCCACAAACCGGGGCGCCCGGATTACGTCAAGCTGCTCGACTTCGGCATCTCGAAGTTCCGCTCCTTGGAGGGCGAAGGTGCCAAGGGCCTGACCCAAACCGGCACCGTCTTGGGGACGCCCTACTACATGTCCCCCGAGCAGGCCCGCGGCGATCAGGATATTTCGTCGCGCTCTGACATTTACGCCATGGGCGTCATCCTCTACCAGATGCTGACCGGGCAGCTCCCCTTCGATGCCCCGAACTACAACGCGCTGCTCATCAAGATACTCACCGAAGAACCGCCGCCCCCCGGGGATATCAACCCCGACATCCCGGATGACCTGGTCCAAGCCATACAAACGGCGATGGCCCGGGACCCCGGCGACCGCTACTTTGACGCCATGGAGTTTCGCCAGCACCTGTTATCCCACCTGCCTTCTTCGAGCGGACAGCTGGACACGGAGATGACGAGCGCCTCGCGCAGCGCTGTCAAGGCGGCCATGTCGTCCACCATGACGCCCCTGGAGATGACTCGAAGCGGCAGCGGCCTGTCCGGGTCCGCCTCGAAGAACAAGCTGCCTGTCATCATAGGATCAGTCGCGGCCGCGGCCGTGGCGGTCATCGTCGCCATCGTCGCCATCACCATGTCCACAGAGGCCGACACCGCCGCTTCGGTCGCCTCCGTGGCCTCACCGAACACCGCCGGCCTCCTCCAGTCCCCGGCACCTGACACACAGCCCGATGAGGACGCCGCAGCCGCCGAGGAAAAAACCGGCACCGACGAAAGCGACGCCAAGGCCCAGTCGCCGAGCCCGGAAAAGGCGGCGCAGGTCCGTGTCAATATCGCCGCTTCGCCCCAAAAAGCTGTCATAAAAATCGACGGCGTCCCCGTCGAGGGCAATCCGTTCAGCGGAGTTTTCAAAAAGGACGCGGTGCTCCACAAGCTGGTTATCAAAGCAGAGGGGTACGACGATGAAAAATCGCTCATCTCTTTTGCAAAGGACCAAGACCTCGAGTACGAGCTGAAAAAAACCGAACCTCAGGCTCAAAGCAAGCGCAAACCGCGCAGAGACAAGACAAACCGTCGCGACAAAGAGATCAACAAGTCCAAAAAAGACGCCAAAAGTGACAAAACCCCGAAGGACCAAGGCAAACGCAAGCCGCGTCGAAAAATAGACGACGAAGACCCCTGGAGCTGACGCTTCCCCTCGAACCCAACGCCCCCCGGCTTTTTCCAAACAAAATTCCGCCTAACGAAGTTTTAAAATTCCCCCCTAGTTTCTCACCACCTAAAGGACTACTATGTTCGCGTCTTGCAAATGGTCGCGGATCAAAAAAAAGACGCGAATCGAAACGCGCACCCAACTCGATGAGGACTTAAGCCATGATGGACTGGCGTTGTCGTTTGGTGCTGTTGGGCCTCAGTTCGATGGCAGCCCTCTTTCAACTCGGATGTCAATTCGAACCCCCGGCGCCGTCGGCAGATACCGCGGACCGAGCCGAAGCGATGGGCCTGTTTGCCGACAATGAGTGCTGCACCAACCCCGGGGAGATAGCGAACTGCTGGTGGGTCGACGCCGATGCGGACGGCGTGACCTGCACCCCCGAGCGTCCGTGCGCGTCGGGGCGCAGCTGCGACTACAGCGCGGCGGGCCCCGACGGACAGGGGCTGTGCCGATGCTCAGACCAAGGCGACTGCGACGACGGCTCGCAGATGGACGGCGAGTGCGTCCTAAAAACCGGCGTCTGCGGTCCGTCCTTTTGCAACGGTTACAAAACGTGCTCGTGCTGGGGAGGCTGCGTCGACGCCAACTTCGGCGGTTACGAGACCCCTTCGCAGCGCTGCGCCGACTCAGACGCCGGCTTCCCCGGCTATTGCTGCGAGGGCAAGTACCCAGCTGACCCAGCCGGCGCGGCCGCCGGTTATTGCTCCGCTCAGATCAACTGCGTGGGTTGCGCTTCCGCCGCCGACTGCGACGACGGCCTCTTTTGCAACGGCGTCGAGACGTGCCAGTCGGGCAGCTGCGTGGCCGGCACCCCGCCTTGCGCCGCGGGCACGCCTTGCAGCGACACCTGCAACGAGGCCGACGACACCTGTTTCTCCGCGTCAGGCACCTCTTGCGATGACGGCCTCTTCTGCAACGGGGACGACACCTGCGATGGCGCGGGGGTCTGCGGGCACAGCGGCGATCCGTGCGTCGATCCGGACCCTTCTCTCGATCACGTCAGCTGCTACTCGTGCAATGAGCTGCTCGACACCTGCTACCAGCCCGCCGGCGTCACCTCCTGCGATGACGGCAACGGCTGCACTCTGGGCGACCGGTGCAACGGCGCCGGAAAGTGCCTCCCCGGCGCGCCGGTCGCGTGCGGCTCGGGTCCGTGCATGACCGCGACGTGCAAAAACTGCGATCCGACGAGCCCGGGCTGCACGCCGGAAGGCTCATCCGGGTGGCGATGCGAGATCGCGCCTGCGCCCTCGGGGACAGCGTGCAGCGACAAAAACGGCTGCACCCGCGACGACATCTGCGACGGAGCCGGGCTGTGCCTGGGGCTTCCCATCACCGCCTCCGAGTGCCTCGATGAAATCGAGGCGTCCGTGCCCGGGGTGCGCCAGTGCAACACGGCGCACTGCGTCTCGACGGGCCCAGGCGATCACGCGTGCTTCCCGGTCGCCCTC